>CAMBWG010000112.1 GCA_945871415.1 uncultured Desulfovibrio sp. | reverse complement strand
CAAAACTGAAAAAAACCTGGACGGATGCCTGTGAAAAACCGGGAACAAAAGATATATATTATAGGAATACAAAAAATTCCAGCTTACGTAATTTCTCCGTCGACACGGTAACGAAACTCCTCCCTGAAGTTGTCGCAACTGTTATACTCTATAAAAATTATAATAACATACACAAATATTACACGCGTATTGGCGGTATTCTGCTGCGCTCAAAGGAGCGTAACATTACCATGACAGCGCAGGACTCCATTGCCATGCATTCCCAGCGGGGCATCCTCCGCAATACGCGCGATCTGCCCCGGGCCGAGGATGAAGCATCGACGCAGGCTCTCGGTCAGCAGGGCCCTTCCCTGAATACGCAGCCGATCCGCGTTCTCGATCCGTATGCAAAAAACCCCGCGCAGCAGGACATGTCCGCGGCAAACGCCTGGGGCGTCGAGGTCAACGCCGGCGACCACGCCACAAAATTTATGGATGAAATAGACTCTCAGCGCTGGTTCGAAGGCAACCACACCTACGAAAGGAGTGATACCATCCGCAAAGGAGCGACGTTCATCGCCGATACGACAGAGCTGGAATACAGGCGCAATCGCTGGTCCTATCAGCGCAGCGAAGAAAACGCCGTCATCTCCGCCGACAAAGAATTGTTTCTGAATGGCGGCAACGGGGTTATTGCCATGCAGGAGCATCAGGACGGCAAGCCCAGTCTGTTCCTTTTCACCTCGCACAGGGACGGGCAAATCCATCTGAGGAGTCAGAAGGAGCTCACGGGCGACCCCTGCACGGAAGCTAGATTTGCCCCCGAACTGCTTACGCTGGGCTGCAGACAGAAGCAGGGGGAAAACGAGGTTTTCCTCTCTTCCCTGTCCATGACGCCCGAAAGTCTGACCCTGGAGCGGGATCAGGCCCTCATGGAGATGAATCAGGATGGCGTTATTATGGGCATGGAAGGCAAAGCTGTTGTCGCCTGTCTCCCGCAGGGCAACATCCGCCTTGAGGGCACGACCGTTGACATTGGCAAAATTCAAATTTCCGATAACAAAATCGTCGGTACGGATAACGGCGTTCTGGATATCGGAGGGGGGGCAATCAAGATCTCCGGAGCCAGGGCGACCATCAACAATAAACATCTCGACACAAGACTGAAAAAATTGCACAAAAAACTAAAAGCAGCTATAGGAAAAACATTTCCCAGAGAAGCCGGAGAGGAACTGTTACGGCGCATCGCCGCGCTGGAAGCGCAGAAGGAAAAGGAAGAAAAGGAGAAAAAGAAGTAAGCCATGCGCGCACTCCAGCTTCTTTTATACGGCCCGCTCCTCCTTGCCGGGCTGGCGACCGCCTACGCCGCCACGGCCGCCACGGAAGCGCCCCCGCCGTTGCCCGCCGTCTTCGGCATCCGGCCGGGGGACGGGGCCACGGCGACGCGCGCCCGTTTGCGCGCGGCCGGTTATGTCTCCCGCGCCATGACGAACGATGACGGCTGTATTGTGGAGCATTTCGAGCAGACCGCGAAAGACGCGCCCATGCCGCGGGCCGATATCTGGCTCTGCGGCCCGGAACGACGCGTAGCCCGGCTGGATATCGAAGGACAGGCCGGAGAGCGCTTCTACAAGGCCGCCAAAGAGCGCTTTCACCTGGGCGTCCGCCAGCGCGAAGGCGATCCCGTAGGCCCGCGCTACGGCAACTATGCGCGGGACTTTGCCGACGGCCTGCGGCTGAGCATGACCAACACACGCGGCACGGCCCGTCTGCGTCTGGAAGACCCGCAGGCCCTGCGCCGCGCCGATGCCATGCGGCAGGACGACGTGCGCCGCCTTGAGGAGACGGCCGCCGCCCGCGAGCGGGCGCGACAGGAACAACAGGACAACGACTTCTGAGCATACGTTATGGACGACTACTACCAGCGGGAACTTGCCATTCTGCGCGAGGACGCGCAGGACTTCGGGCGGCGCTATCCGGCGCTGGCCCCCATGATGCAGCCCGGCGCGGACCCGGATGTGGAGCGCATTCTTGAAGGCGTCGCCTACCTCTGCGGCCGCATCCGGCGTCGTCTGGATCAGACGGCGCCGGAACTGTTGCAGATACTGCTGCGCCTGACCTTCCCCCATGCCGTTCTGCCTGTGCCGTCCACAACCCTTATGGCCTTCGTGCCCCGGCCTGATCTGCGGGAAATCCTCACGCTGCGACAGGGGGCGGAACTGGCTTCCCGTCCGGTCAACGGCGTTCCCTGCATCTATACGCTGGATGCGGACGCAGCGCTGCTGCCCCTGCGGATTCTTCGCATCTCCTTTGAACGACGTAACGATCTTTCGGCAACGCTCGGCCTGCGCCTGTCCAGCCCCTTCCCCTTGTCGGCCCTGCGCCAGACGCCCCTGCGCCTGCATCTGGCCGCTCCCTATGCCGAGGCCGGACGCCATTATTACGCGCTGCGCCACGGCCTGCGCCGGCTGGAAATCGTCGCCGGGCAGCGGGCCTTTCCCCTGCCTGTCTCGGCCCTGCAACCGGCAAGCGTTCCTCCCCATGACGGCCGCCTTGCCGCCGGTCGCGGCCTTGCCCGTTCCTACATGATGCTGCAGCGCTATTTTCTGCAGCCGCAGCAGCTTCTCTTCTTTCATCTGCACGGTCTGGACCGCTGTTCCCTGCCCGAAGCATCCGAGTACGAACTGCGCTTTCACCTTCAGGGCGAGGCCGTGCGCGACGTGACGTTTCGGGAAGATGCCTTCCGGCTCAATGTCTTCCCGGCCAGCAATATCTGCAGCGTGCCTTCCGAGCCCGTCAACGTGGATCATACGCAGGAGGAATACCCCCTGCGCCCCCAGGACGGCGTGCGCCGCACGCTCGACATCCTGTCGGCGGAACGGGCCACGGCGCTTTTCCCCGGCGGTCGAATGGAGGACTTCAAGCCGTTCGAAGCCTGCGATCCGCAGCACGAAGGCGGACTCTATCAGCTCCGCTTCCGGGTTTCTCCGGTCTCCGGCCAGACGGAACATCTGCTTATGCCGCTGTATCGCCGCAATGCCGCCATGAACACGGAGCCCTTTACGCTGGCCCTGCAACTGCGCTGCTGCAATGTCAGCCAGCCGGCACGGCTTCAGGTGGGCGACATCTGCGAAGCCACGGACAGCTCTCCCGGCATGGCGACGTTCAGCAATATTCTCGCGCCGACGCCGACCCTGCCGCGTCCCGCCGACGAGGCCCTGCTCTGGCGTTTTGTGGGGCACATCAACGCAAATCTGCTGTCGCTGGCGTCGCCGCGCGCCCTGCGCGATCTGCTCTCGCTCTACCTGCCCCCGTCGGAAGCCGCGCCGGAACTGGCCGCGGCGCACCGCCGCCGCTGCGATGCCATACTCGACTTTCGCTCCCTGCCCGACGAGCGCCTCTTTCGCGGACGTCTGCTGCGCGGCCACAAACTGCTCCTGACGCTGAACCGCGAGGCCTTTATTTCCCACGGCGACGCCTATCTGTTCTGCAGCGCGCTGGACATGCTGTTTTCAGAATTTTCCCTTCTCAACAATTACACCCAGCTGCACGTAGCGCTGGCAAACGAAAACGAGCACTGGTCATGGACGCCCCGTCTGGGCACACGCCCGCTGATCTGACGACGCTGCTGCACGAACGCGCGCGGCACATGACGCTGGGGCAGGCCCTGCGCCTGCTGGAACGCGCTCATACCGACGCGGGCGATTCGCTGCCGCCCTTTACGCGGGATGTCTTTGTGCGTCCGCATCTGTCGCTGGCCTTTCCCGCGGCGGATATTACGGACGTGCAGGCCCCCGAGGCTCCCGATACTCCGCCCCCGGCCTGGCGGCTCACCACAACGCTGCTGGGCCTGTACGGCACCATGGGGCCGCTGCCGACCTTCTACACTGAGGAACTGCTCGAAGAAGCGCGCAACGACGACAGCCTGACCCGCGACTTCCTCGATATCATCAACAACCATTTCTATCATCTGCTGTACGATGCCGAGCGGCAGAACCGTCTGCCCCGACGTCTGCTGGAAAGCGGAGACGCCCGGGCGGCGCATCTGCTGTTCTGCCTCACGGGACGCCCGGATCATGACGACAGCCTGCCTCCTGTGGCCCTGACGGAGCTGTTCGTCTGCCGCAACCGCTCGGCCCTGCGTCTGCAACGCTCCCTGGGCTATCTGCTCCAGCGGCGTGACGTGCGCGTGGAAGAATGCGTGGAGCGGCGCGTTGCCATTGCGACGGCCCAGCGCTGCCGTCTCGGCGCGGCCAATGCCGCACTGGGCGAAGATGCCGTTATCGGCAGCGAAGTCCGCGACAGCACAGGACGCTTCCGCATCCATCTGGACGCCGTACATCCCGATGATATTGTGGATTTTCTGCATGATGGCGCATGGTATGCGCGCATTCGCGCCCATGTGCGGGAATTTGTGCAGCATTCGCTGGAATTTGACCTTGTTCTGCATCCGACGAGCGCTCCGGCGCGGCCCACGGCGCTGGGGCTGAACAGTCGCCCCGGCTTCTACCTCGGCAGCACGACAAAACGGGCGGACGTCGTCATACACTGGCAGGCGACCGGGGAAGACGCCGGCACACGCCGCATCTGAAACTGTCCGGCAACGTCCGCTCCCGAAAAGCTCCGTGCGAGGCCCTGATGCTCCACCACATCGGCATTTTTCCTTCTCATGCAGGACGTTCCCTGCCGGATTTCAGGAAGCTTTTTTCTGCAAGGAAGATTTCCCCGCAGGAAACGACATCCATCGATCCGAAAGCCGTCGTCCCGGAATCGTTACGGCGGGAGCTTGTCGCGCTCACGGCCGACCGCTGTCATCTTTCTCTGACGGAAGCGGACAAAGCCTGGCGCACCCGCACCGCAACGCTGCTCTGGACAGGCCCCGGACGCTGGCTGCACTGCCGCCTGCCCTACCAGACGGTGATGGCGCTTGTGCCCGACCTCCTGAGTCTGGTCTGGAAACGCGGCTTTCTCCCGGCGTACTGGAACGCCTCCATGAACACGCCTCAGCTATGGCCCGCGCCGCATGACGGCCATTCGTTGCCCCAGCGCCTGCGCGACCGCAGCCGCGCACTGCGTGAGGCCCTTCTGGCACAGCTGCCGTCCTGCCGCCATATCCGCACGGTGGAAGACAACGGCTACGACACGCGCGGCTACGTGATCGTGCTGCAACGACGCCGTGCCGCCCCCTCCCCGGCGCTTGCGGCTCAGGTACTGCACGTGCGGGACATTCTCGCTTCGGCGCTTGCGGAAGGCGAAAGCCTGAACTGCCGCCATCGTGCCTTCTGGATCGAGTCGCCCGGCTGCACGATTTCCTTCACCATAGAAGCTTACAACAAACACCCCACGCTTTCCGCGCATATGGACGGCGAAGAGGAATTTCCGGGAAGATACCGAAACGGCGAGAAACCCGTCATTGAACCTCTGGGCCGCATGTCCACCTCTCTTGCCTTCCGGCAGCTGCGGGAACTGGCAAACGGACGGAACTACCGTCAGACCGCCGTCTGGCGACGCCTGAATCTGCGAAACATGTGGCGGCGCTACCCCAATCCCGCAGATCGTCTTGTTGCCAGCGTCGCTATGGAAAAGCGACTGCGGCGCATAAACCTCTATATGGGCTACGACGCGCCGGACCACGCGGGCGGATGCTCCCTCGAATTTCAGACCGTATACTCCATCACACCTTCCGAACGCGACCTGACAGAGGCGGATTGCCTCTTTATCGGAGAAGATGAGTTCACGTTCATCGCGCCGTGCATCAACGCCCATGTCGGGGATGATTTCTACTATTACGGCCTCCTGAATACGTTTGGCTACGCCACATGGAAAAAAATCGTACAATCCCTGCGCCGTATTGCCGCAATCACCCTGCATGAACCCTTTTCCCCGGAATGGAAGGAGCATTACGGGCGCTGCTGCGCCTCCCTCCTTGAGGAGGATACCTTCTCCCTCTCGGACGAGGAGCGGGAACGGCTGTACTACAAGCATCGCCACCGGCTTTATGACTTTTATCAATTCATTATCGAGTGGCTGGAAGCGCACGAGCTGAGCAATACAGATTCTACCGCCATCAACATCAGCGGCCTGTAACCGGCGGGACATGCCCGCCCCCTGCGCCCCGGAGAGAACGACATGGATATACAGAAACCGGACACCCTGTTCTGCGCCACGCAGCCGCTGGACTGGCGCGGCGCGCCGCATCATGCCTTCAGCGTGCTGCTGGGCCTCGACATGCGCACGGGCGGCGTGCTGGCCGCCGATGCGGCGCTGACCGCCGCCATGCAGGCCCTGCCTTCGGGCTGTCGTCTTGATGTCGGCGTTCCCAAGCAGGAAGCGGAATGGCTGCTGGCAGGCGTCGTCACGCCCCGCGCGCGGGAAGGCGCGGTCGTCGAAATCCGCGTGGGGCGAAGTCGCCGCCGCTTTTTGATCGCGGCATCTCCCGACGGTTCGCCGGTCCCGCTGAGCTGGGAAAAGACGGCCTTCGATACCGCGGGCAATCCGCAGGGCGGCAGGACGCCGCAGGTTTCGGACCCGGCGCTGCCGCACGGCGCGCCCGCCTGTCCTCTGCCTCTCGGCGCATGGCCCTGCCGCATGAAAAATATGGGCACCTACGACGCCCGCTGGCTCCAAACCCGCTGGCCCGGCCTCCCCGATGACGCGGACTGGCGCTTTTTTAACGAGGCGCAGCCGCAGCAGCGCCTGCCCGACGGACTGCGCGGCGACGAAGAAATTTTTCTTGCGGGCTTTTTTGACGATACTCCCGAACGGCGTTTCCGCCTCCCCGGCGCGCGCCTGCGGTTTGAAGTTCTGCGCCGCGAAGACAACGCCTGGAAGGAACATGCCGCCCGCCCGGATACGCTCTGGCTCTTCCCCGGGCAGAATACGGCCCTGATCTACTGGCATGCCCTCGTGCCCTGCGCCGATGAGGCCGCCTCCGACATTGCCGCCGTGCGTTTTCACCTTTCGCCGGACACGCTGGAAACAGTACCGCCGCCAGCGCCTTCCGCCGATGCCGCCGCCACTGCCGGGCAGACTGCGGACGACCTTACTCCCGACATGGGTACGGCAACCGCGGCCGCC
>CAMBWG010000111.1 GCA_945871415.1 uncultured Desulfovibrio sp. | reverse complement strand
CAAATACGGTATCGGGGACTTGCGCATGTTCTTTGAGAACGATGTGCGCTTCCTCGGCCAGTTTGCCGGTTAGTCATGGTCTGCCGAATATTTTTCCGTGCAGCCCTGCCGGCGCTGCTGCTGGGTCTGTTCACGCTGGCTCCGGCCGATGCCGCCGCCCGTTCGGCGGCCAGCGCGCCGCACTCCGGCCTTGAAGCCCCGGGGACGCCCCGCCGTCTCCAGGATGTGCCCACAGGCTCCGCCACCGCGCAAAGCGGCGGCGTCAGCGGCATGAAGGGGCGTCTCGATGCCTACGGACGTCCCATCGTCCCCACGAAGCCTGAGGAAAAGGTCGAACGCAAGCGTCTGCCTGCGGGCGCGTACGGCGGCTACGGACAGGATGCCGACGTTCCGCCGCTGCCGGACGTGACGCCGCAAACCCCGGCATGGAAATTCTAGAGCGTTTCAGCGCTGCTCCAGGGCGCTCCGCCGCCGCAGAGCCCGACGCCCGGCGGCTGCGGGAAGCATCCCGCGCCCCTTATCCCCGCTACTCACAGGATAACGATATATGCTGCTTTCTCTTTCATGGTTGCGTGAATTTGTGCCCTACGAAGGCACGGCTCAGGAACTGGGCGACAAGCTGACCATGCTCGGTCTGGAGCTGGAAGACATTGTGCGCCCCTACGAGGCCATTTCCTCCATCGTGGTAGGCCATGTGGTGGAATGTGCCGATCACCCCGAATCCGATCACCTGCATATCTGCAAGGTGGACGCCGGCCAGGGCGAACTGCTGGACATCGTCTGCGGCGCGCCCAATGTGGCCAAAGGGCAGAAAGTGCCCGTGGCGCTGGTCGGCACCACCATGCCCGGCGGTCTGGTCATCAAGAAGGCCAAACTGCGCGGCGCTCCCTCCCACGGCATGATCTGTTCCGAACGGGAACTGGGGCTGACGGAAGATCATTCCGGTATCATGGTGCTGCCGGACAGCGCCGTGCCCGGCGCGCGTCTGGTTGACACGCTGGAACTTGATCGCGAGGTGCTGGACATTTCCATCACGCCCAACCGCGCGGACTGTCTGTCCGTTCTGGGCCTTGCGCGGGAAACCGCGCTGGCCTTCAAGCTGCCGCTGACCATCCCCGAACTGCCGCTGGAGGAAAACGGCCCCGCTCTTGCGCTGCCGGATGTGGATATTGCCGACGGCGACGCCTGCCCCCTTTATGCCGGTCGCGTCATTGCCGACGTCAAAATCGGCCCCTCGCCCATGCGCATCCGTCATCGTCTGCATGCCGTGGGCGTGCGTCCCATTTCCAACATCGTGGACGTGACCAACTACATTCTCTTTGAATGCGGCCAGCCCCTGCACTCCTTTGATCTGGACAAGCTTCAGGGCGGCTGCATCCGGGTGGACTTCGCCGCCGAGGGAGAGCGCCTCGTCACGCTGGACGGACAGGAACGCATACTGCGCGCCGCCGACCTCACCATCCGCGACAAGAACCGCGCCGTGGCCCTGGCCGGCGTCATGGGCGGCGCGGAAACGGAAATCGACGAGAACAGCCGCAACGTTTTTCTGGAAAGCGCCTGCTTCAAGCCCGCGCTCATCCGCAAGACGTCCCGCCGTCTCGGTCTGTCGTCCGAATCCTCCTACCGCTTCGAGCGCGGCATCGATCAGTGCCGCACCCTCTGGGCCATGGATCGCGCCGCGGCCATGATGGCCGGTCTTTCCGGCGGCAAGGTCTGCCCCGGCAAGAGCCACGCCGAACCCCGTCCCTTTGTGCCCGCCCGCATCACCTTCCGTCCCGAACGCGCCAACGCCCTTCTGGGTGTGGAACTTTCCCCCGAGTTCGACGCGGAAGTGCTGGAAGGCATGGGCTGCGCCCTTGAAAAGAGCGGCGATACCTGGACGGCAAGCCAGCCGAGCTGGCGCCCCGACCTGACGCGCGAAGCCGATCTTATCGAGGAAGTGGGCCGCGTCTGGGGGCTGGATACCATCGAGCCCGCCCTGCCGGTCGTGCACGGCGATCTTTCCCGCGCCGGCGAGCCGGAAAGCGACTTTGCCTTCCGCATGCGTCTCAAGCGCTGGGCCGCCGGACTCGGCCTCAACGAAGCCGTCAATTACAGCTTCGTCGGGCACAAGGACCTTGATCAGCTGAACCTGCCCAGGGATAACCGCATTTCCATTATGAACCCCCTGTCGGCGGAACAGGATGCTCTGCGCACGGCGCTTGCTCCCGGTCTGCTCCAGACCCTGCGCAACAACCTTGCCCAGGGCGCCGCGGGGCTGCGCATCTTTGAAATCGCCAATATCTTTGAAGCGGCTCCCCGGGCCGACGAGCGGGCAACCGGCTGCGTGGAAACCGGCATGCTCGGGCTGATGCTTTACGGCAGCCGCTTTGACGGCAGCTGGCCGCAGACCGCGGAAGATGCCGATTATGCCGATCTCAAGGGAATTGTGGAGAATCTCCGGGCATTCCTGCATCTCCCCGCGCTTGAATACACGGCCTATGAAGGCGATCATCCCTTCCTGCTGCCCTGCGTCGCCATCCGCGCCGACGGCCGCACGCTCGGCGTCATGGGACGCGTGCGTCCCGATCAGGCCGATGCCTTCTATGCGCGCAAGGATGTCTGGCTTGCGGAACTCAATCTGGAGGAAATCCGCCGCCTGCACGATGCCGCCGCCATTCAGTTTGCCCCGCTGCCGGTCTTCCCGCCCGTGCGCCGCGACATCACCATCATGGCGGATCGCAGCGTGCGCATCGGGGCCGTGCTTGCCCATATCGCCGGGCTCCGGCTGCCGCTGCTCGAAAACGTCGTCCTGCATGACTGCTTCGAACCGGAAGACTCCGAAGAACGTAATCTTACGTTCCGCCTGACTTTCCGCCATGCCGACCGCACCCTCAAGGATACGGAGGTGGACAAGGAACGGGAAAAGGTGGCACAATCCCTTGTGCGTGATTTGGGCGTGAGGGTATAGACACGGAGGAGGCATGGCTGAAAAACTGTACCGTATCGGCGAAGCCGCGGACCTTCTCGAGCTCAAGACCTACGTTTTGCGCTTCTGGGAATCGGAATTTCCGCAGTTGCAGCCCGTGCGTACAGCCAAAGGCCAGCGCCTCTACTCCGAGGAAACCATCGCCCTGCTGCGACGCATACGCTATCTGCTGCATGAAAAGGGCATGACCATCGACGGTGCGCGCCGTGTGCTGATGGAAGGCGAAAACGCACCCGCTGAACCCGCCGCCGAAGCCGCGCCGCGTCGCGATCCGGACTTTGCCCGCCGCATGGAGCAGGAGTTGCGGCAGCTGCGCCGCATGCTGCTGGAAGAATAACAACGGGACGGCGTCCTTTCACAGGACGTCGTCCCTTCTGCCGGAAAAGGACCAGCCTTTCCGCAGCGCGGCCTCCCGGGGCCGCCCCAGGATGTCGCCATGATTCTTTCCCCTTCCCTGCTTTCCGCCGATTTCTCCCGGCTGGCCGAAGAATGCGCCGCCCTCGAACAGGCCGGCATCCGCTGGCTGCACCTTGACGTGATGGACGGCGTCTTTGTGCCCAACATCACCTTCGGGGCTCCCGTCATCAAGGCCCTGCGCAGCCGCACGTCCCTTTTCTTCGATGTGCACCTCATGATTACGGACCCCGCCCGGCATATTGCCGCGTTCCGTGATGCCGGTGCGGATATGCTCGTCATTCATGCGGAAACCGATCCGCATCCGCAGCGCACGCTGACGGAAATCCGCCGTCTGGGTTGCAAGGCCGGTCTGGCCTTCAATCCCGGCACGGATATTTCCTGTCTGCGCTGGCTTGCCGCCGATATCGACATGGCGCTGATCATGAGCGTCAATCCCGGTTTCTCGGGACAGAAATTCATTCCCGCCAGTTACGACAAAATCCGCGCCGCCCGCGCCCTGCTGGATGAACTCGGCGCAGACCGGACACTGCTTCAGGTGGACGGCGGGGCCTGCCCCGAAAATGCGGCCGATCTTGTGGCCGCCGGCGCGGATGTGCTCGTTTCCGGCTCCGCCTTCTTCGGCCATCCCCCCTACGGCCCGCGCGCCCAGTGCTTCGCGGATGCCGTCGCGCCCGCCGCAACCGCCGCCCACGCGGCCCGCTGCGCCGCGGCGCTGGCCTGGAAATAACCCCCCAACCCTCAAGCCCAGCGAGGAACAGCCATGCCCACCCGTCGCCAATGCGCCAATGCCATCCGCGCCCTTGCCATTGACGCCATCGAAAAATCCAAATCCGGCCATCCCGGGGCTCCCCTCGGCATGGCCGACATGGCCGAGGCCCTCTGGCGCCACGGCTTCAAGCACAATCCCGCCAATCCGCACTGGTATGACAGGGATCGTTTCGTCCTCTCCAACGGTCATGCCTCCATGCTGCTCTATGCCGTGCTGCACCTCACCGGCTACGACCTCAGCATGGACGATATCCGCAATTTCCGTCAGCTGGATTCCAGAACGCCCGGGCATCCCGAATTCGGCGTCACACCCGGCGTGGACATGACCACCGGCCCGCTGGGTCAGGGTATTTCCACGGCCGTCGGCATGGCGCTGGCCGAGCGTCTGCTCGCCACCGAATTCAACCGGCCCGGACACACCATCGTCGATCACCATACCTACGTCTTCCTGGGCGACGGCTGTCTCATGGAAGGCGTCTCGCACGAGGCCTGCTCGCTGGCCGCCACCTGGAAACTGGGCAAGCTGATCGCGCTCTACGACGCCAACGGCATTTCCATCGACGGCAGCATTGACGGCTGGTTCACCGAAGATGTGGCCGGACGCTACACGGCTTACGGCTGGCAGGTCATCGGCCCCGTGGACGGGCACGACGCCGACGCGCTGGACAGGGCGCTGGCCGAAGCCCGCGCCGATCAGACCCGTCCCAGCCTGATCATCTGCCGCACCCATATCGGTTTCGGCTCCGAAAAGGCCGACTCCGCCTCCTGCCACGGCTCGCCGCTGGGCGAAGATGTGGCCGCCGCCGCCAAAAAGGCGCTGGAATGGAATGCGCCCGCCTTCACCGTTCCCGACGACATCGCCGCCGCCTGGGATGCCCGCAAGACCGGCGCAGAAGCCGAAGCGCGCTGGCAGGCGGCCATGGACGCCTATCGCGCCGCCTTCCCCGATCTGGCCGCCGCCTTTGAACGCCGCATGAGCGGCGCCCTGCCCGCCGACTGGTCTTCCATTGCCGCCCGCATGATCCAGCAGGCGCGTGAAGCCGGGGAAAGCATCGCCACCCGCGTAGCCTCCAAAAAGGCTCTGGAAAGCCTTGTGCCCGCCCTGCCCGAGCTCATGGGCGGTTCCGCCGACCTCTCGGGTTCCGTAGGCACCAAGACCGCAGCCAGCTCCATCTTCGATCCCGCCAAGGCCGTCGGCAACTATCTGGCCTACGGCGTGCGCGAATTCGGCATGAGCACCGTCATGAACGGTCTGTCCCTGCACGGCGGTTTCATTCCCTATGCCGGCACGTTCATGGTCTTCTCCGATTACGCCAAGAACGCCCTGCGTCTGGCCGCGCTCATGGGCATTCGCGCCGTCTGGGTCTTTACCCACGATTCCATCGGCGTCGGTGAGGACGGCCCCACCCATCAGCCCGTGGAACAGGTTCCGGGGCTGCGCCTCATGCCCGGAATGGACGTCTGGCGGCCCTGCGACACCGTGGAAACAGCCGTTGCCTGGAAATGCGCTCTGGAAGCCGCGCAGCGCCCGTCCTGCCTCTCTCTCTCGCGCCAGAATCTCCCCTTTGTACGCCGCAATGACGCGCAGGTGGACGCCATCGCCCGCGGCGGCTATGTCCTGCGGGACTGCCAGGGCACGCCGGAGCTGATTCTTATGGCGACCGGTTCGGAAATGGGCATCACGCTGGATGCCGCCGAGCAGCTGCGCCTCAAGGGCCGCAAGGTGCGCGTCGTCTCCATGCCCTGCTGCGAACGCTTTGACGCTCAGGACGCGGACTATCGTAATTCCGTGCTGACGCCCGGCGTCCGCGCCCGCGTTGCCGTGGAAGCCGCCGCTGCCGATTACTGGCGCAAATACGTGGGCCTCGACGGCGCCGTCGTCGGCATGACCACCTTCGGCGCCTCCGCTCCGGGCAAGGTCCTTGCCGAAAAGTTCGGCTTCACCGCCGAGCATATCGTCAGCGTGGCCGAAGACCTTCTGCGGTAGAAAGTATTGACTGTTCGGGGGGAAGGGAAACCCCTCATCTCTGCTGTCGATGCCCGTAGCTTCCTTCGTCGCAACGGGCACGGCCTGCGGCCGCCATCCGGTCGCTGCTAGCGCGAGAGGGTTTCCCTTCCCCCCAGGCCCCCCATCCCTTCCCCAGCGCGCTTTATTCAGAAATATGTGGCGCTGCGACTGCTCTGCCGCTTTCCCTTCGGCAACCGTCCCCCGGATCCTCCGCTTCTTTTTTTATAATACGATGTTTAGAGCGTTTCACCTTTGAAAAGGTGAAACGCTCTAAACATCCTGTGCGGAGTCTTCCGGCAGACGTCCCGATACCGAGATTTCTTCCGCGGACAAAAGCCCTCCGGCGGCGAAGAACTTTTTCCGGTTTACAGGATGCCGCGACTATGATAATTCCCCCGGTTCGGAACACATTCAAAACGGCAATCCCTTTTCGGGATTGCCGCTTGTTTTGCCAAGGAGAACACGGCATGGATGTTTTTGATCAGGCGACGGAACTTGAACGGCTGGACAGAGAATCGGCACTGCTGCGCGCCCGCGCCGCGATGGATCAGGAAGGCCCGGAGTGGATCGACGGCGTGGCCTGCTGCCGTGAATGCGGCGAACCCATCCCGCAAAAGCGCCTCGACGCCCTGCCCGGCGTCGGCCTGTGCCGCGCCTGCCAGGAAGAACGCGAAAGCGGCAGAGCGTAGAGCGTTTCAAACTGAAAAAGCTTTAAGCTCAGAAAAGACACGCAACGATTGAACCAGCCCCGGTTCCATTCGCACCTGCGCCAATAAACGAAGGCCGTTTCCCCGTCAGGGAAACGGCCTTTTTCTTTTGAGAGCATTTTCAGTTTGAAACGCTGCGCGCTTCAAGCCATACGGCCTGTCGTTTCGCGGAAAAAACGCGGTTTTTCCACTCACTTTGGGCCGGGCGGAGCTTTTTACTTCCGGGGGACGGTCGCCA
>CAMBWG010000110.1 GCA_945871415.1 uncultured Desulfovibrio sp. | reverse complement strand
GGCGGTCAGACGGGCGGTGATGTCCGCCGCTACGGGCGGAATTTCCGCTATACCGTGCAGCAGACTCTGGAAATAAAGCCCCGTGCCGCCGACCAGCAGAGGCAGTTTGCCGCGTGCGTGAATCTCGCGGGCGGCGGCAACAGCCAGATCCGCCCAGCGACCGGCGCTGATTTTGCGGGACGTCTCCAGAAAACCGTACAGATGATGCGGGCAGCGGGCGCGCTCCTCGGGCGAAGGTTGCGCGGTTATCAGGGGAAAATCCGCGTACACCTGCCGGGAATCGGCATTGATGACTTCGCCGTCAAGAGCCTCGGCAAGGGCCAGTGCCGCTTCCGTCTTGCCGCAGCCGGTGGGCCCGGCAAGACAGAATACCGGTATGGGCTGTTGCGCGGGCACGACTAATCCTTGACGCGGAAACCGCCGTACGGCGGTGCAAGGCAGGGGGTCCCCTGCCGGACTTCGCCCTGCTCGTATTTTTCCTGAAGGCGCAGACGCACATTTTCCGGCACCAGTCCCATAATGTCCGCACCATGACTGGCGGCGGACTTGACGATGGTGGAACTGGTGAAGAGCCACTGATAATCCGTCATGAGAAAGACGGTCTGGATACGACGTTGCAGACGCCGGTTCATGAGGGCCAGCTGGAACTCGTATTCAAAGTCCGACACAGCCCGCAGCCCGCGCAGGATGGCGCAGGCCCCGCGCTGGGCTGCATATTCCACAGTCAGGCCGGAAAAGGGCTCCACAATGGCGCGGGGCTCGCCCGCAAGAGCCTCGCGGGCCATGGCCACGCGTTCTTCCTGCGTAAAGAGAGGTCGCTTGGGCGTATTATCGGCCACGGCGACAATCACCTGATCGAACACATCCAGACCACGCCGCACAAGACCGAGATGGCCGTTGGTGATGGGGTCGAAGGTTCCGGGGTACAGAGCTGTTTTCATGCGCGCTTCCAGATGAGAATGCGGGTCTGGCCAAAGGCTCGATCCGCCAGCAGCTCCCAGCTTTCGGGAGCGCTGAAGGGAGCGCCCTTTTCCAGCTCCGCGGTAATAAAGGCCTCGGGGGCAAGCCAGCCGCGTTCTTCCAGACCCGTCAGACACATATTGAGCAGATTTTTCCGATACGGCGGATCTATGAAGACAAGATCGACAGGATCAGCCGGGGGGCGCAGCAATACCTTGCGGACATCGTCACGCAGCAGACGGGCGCGATCCTGCACGCCGAGCTCCTCAATATTGCGGGCCAGACAGCGGGCCGGGGCCAGCCCGTTTTCCACGAACAGGGCCTCGCCCGCGCCGCGGCTCAGGGCCTCAAAACCGAGGCTGCCGCTTCCGGCAAAGAGATCGAGCACACGGGCATCGGCAAACTGCATGCCCCGGGACAGCAGCATGGAGAACAGGGCTTCGCGCGTCTTGCCCATGGCCGGACGATAGCCTTCGCCCTCCACGGTGTGCAGACGCCGCCCTCCCAGACTTCCAGAAATGATACGCATGGCTTCTCCGATACGAAAGGCCGCCCCTTTCTGTCAAGCGCGCGAGACGCCTGCGGAAAGCGGCGGCCTGGAGCGTTTCAAACTGAAACTGCCGGCCCCCGCTACATGCGCGACAGCAGACGCGTCATGGCATAATCCATCTTTTCCAGTGCATCCTGGAGCTCTGTCTGCTCCACCCAGGGCCGCTGCTCGATGTCCGCCAGACGATCCCGGAAGATGCCCCACTTGCGTTCCAGTTCGCTGGTGAGGAAATCCCAGTTGATTCTGGGATGCGCCTGCGCCTCATGGGTCAGCGTTTCGGCCACGTGCGCTCCTTCCAGAACCATCTCTTCCAGATAGCCCGGCACAATGGGCTTGACCCCGAACTGACTGCCGATCAGTCCGGCCAGCATGGCCTGCGCCTTTTCTTCGCCGTGTACCAGCACGATCTGCGGCTTTGCGGGGCCGGAAACCAGCGGCTTCAGCCAGTCCAGCAGCTGACTCTGCCCGGCATGGGCGGAAAAACCGTTAATGGTATAGATGCGGGCGGCCACTTCCACATCTTCCCCGAACAGGGTAATCTTTCCGGCCCGCTCGACGATCTTGCGGCCCGGCGTTCCCACGGACTGATAGCCCACGAATACGATACTTGCCCCGGGTCGCCAGATATTGTGCTTGAGGTGATGCTTGATACGCCCGGCGTTGCACATGCCGCTGGCGGAAATGACGATACAGGGGCCTTCATGGCTGTTGATGGCCTGCGACTCCTCGACGCTGAGCGTATAGCGCAGATTAGGCAGCTCGAAGGGATCGTCTCCCTTGCTGAGCAGAGCCTGCGCGTCCTCGTCAAACAGTTCGCGATGCCGCTTGAAGACCTCCGTGGCGCGGATGGCAAGGGGGCTGTCCACAAAGACGGGCATGTCCTGCGGCAGCTTGCCCTGACGGTTGAGATTGTGCAGGCAGTAGAGAATTTCCTGCGTGCGTTCCACGGCAAAGGCGGGGATGATGACCTTTTCTCCCTTGCCGTAGCTGTAGGCAATGGCGTCGGCCAGCTCGGCATCGCTCACGCTTTCATTCTTGTGATTGCGATCGCCGTAGGTGGATTCCATAAACACATAGTCGGCCGTGGGCGGCGTTTCGGGGTCGCGCACAATCAGGGCCTGCGGCCGCCCGATATCGCCGGAGAAAATAATGCTCGTGGTCTTGCCGCCTTCGTCGGCTTCAATACGCAGGGAGCCGGACCCCAGAATGTGTCCCGCGTCATAATAGGTCACGCGGATGCCCGGAGCCGGCTCAAAGACCGTATGGTATTCCACTTCCTTAAAGAAGGTGGCCGTTCTGATGGCGTCATCGGTGGTGTAGAGGGCCGGCGGCGGATTCTTGAGGCCGCGCCGCTGATACTTGGTGGCCGCCCACTGCGCTTCCACTTCCTGAATATGCGCGCTATCCTGAAGCATGAGTTCCAGCAGTTCCGCCGTGGCGCGCGTGCAGTAAATAGCGCCCGTGAAACCATGCTTCACCAGCATGGGCAAAAGCCCGGAGTGATCCATATGCGCATGGGTCACAAGCACAAAATCCAGCGATTCGGGAGCGTAGGGCTTTTCGTCGCGGTTACGCTCTTCAATAGCCTTGTTACCCTGATGCAGGCCGCAATCCACGCAGAAACGCTTGCCGCAGGCTTCCAGCATAAAGCAGGAGCCGGTTACCGTCTGAGCAGCGCCCAGAAATTGTACCTTCATGGGGATACCTCTTTGTTACACGCCAGTCATCCGCAAAGTCTCCCTGCGAGTCTTTCACTATTTTTTGACTATGCCCCTCATTTCCTGCAAGCGCAAGAGGGCAAAGGCGCAAGACCGGCTTGCTCTCGCGGAAACTCCGATCTATTGTAGCCATAAACGGATATTGCCTTTACACTGCGGACACAGTGCCGCAGCAGGGACCAAGGAGAACACCATGCCTGAAATTCAACAGAATATCGTTGACGATCTTGCCAATGTGACGACCGAATCTTGGCGCACCTTCCGCATCATGGCAGAAATGGTGGAAGCCATGGATACGCTCAACAGCCTGAAGAGTCCCTGTGTCTCCATCTTCGGCTCGGCGCGCACGGCCCCCGACGCGCCCATCTATCAGGAAGCCGAAAGCATGGCCCGGCAGCTGGTGGAACGCGGCTACGGCATCATTACCGGCGGCGGCCCCGGCATCATGGAAGCCGCCAACAAGGGAGCGAAGGAAGCCGGAGGCGTATCCGTCGGTCTGCACATCTTTCTTCCGCACGAGCAGGACTGCAACGCCTATCTGACGACGCGCTGCAACTTCCGCTATTTCTTCACGCGCAAGTTCATGTTTGTGAAGTATTCCATGGCCTATGTGGTCATGCCCGGCGGCATGGGAACCATCGACGAACTGTCCGAAGCCTTTGTGCTGGCACAGACAGGCCGCAGCCGTCCCTTCCCCATCATTCTTTATGACTCCACCTACTGGAGCGGTCTGCTGGAATGGCTGCGCCGCACCATGGTCAAGGACGGCTACATCAGCGCCGCCGAACTGGATCGCCTGATTACCGTCTGCGACACGCCCGAAGAAGTCGTGAGCACCCTGTGCAAGCTGGTGATTCTGTAAATCGGGCGCGGGTCATCCCCTGTCTCGGACCGCGCCCGGGTCCGCCCCCGGGCTGGACGTGGGAAGCGCTCATGGATCTTGCCCTGAAAGAAGCCGCTCTTGCCGCGGCGCAGGGCGAAGTCCCCGTGGGCGCTCTTGTCGTGCATGCCGACGGGCAGCTTCTGGCGCGCGCCCGCAACACGCCGCTGTCGCGGCACGATCCCACGGCACACGCCGAGATTCTGGCTCTGCGTCAGGCGGGAAAGACCCTCGGCAACTATCGCCTCAACGACTGTATTCTGGTGGTGACGCTCGAACCCTGCGCCATGTGCGCGGCCGCGCTCGTGCATGCCCGGGTAGCCGGTCTTGTCTTCGGCGCGGCTGACGCCGTGGCCGGAGCCGTTCTTTCCTGTGACGAAGTTCTGAGCCGCCCCTACTTCAATCACCGCGTCTGGCATATGGGCGGCATCCGTGCCGAAGCCTGCGCTGCCCCGCTGCACGCCTTCTTTGCCGCACGGAGGACACTCTGATGCTGGAAATAACGGTCTTTCTCTGCGGGGCCATCTGCATGGCCGTGGAAATGGTCGGCGCGCGGCTGCTGGCCCCCTATGTGGGAACCTCCGCCGTGGTCTGGGCCGGCGTCATCGGCGTCATGCTGGCCTTTCTGGCCTGCGGCGCATGGCTGGGCGGTAAATGGGCCGACAAGCGGCTGCACCGTCGCACGCTGGCAACCATCCTCGCCGCCGGAGGGCTGGGCTGCGCCCTGGCCGCCGCAGCGGGCGGTCCGGCCGCCGACGCCATCACCCGCCGCCTGGACAATCTGTATGCGGCGGCCGTCGTCTGCTCCGCCGCCGTCTTTGCCGTACCGGCCCTGTTCTTCGGCATGATCACCCCCTACGTCATCCGCCTGCGGCTGGCGGCGCTTGCCGATGCCGGGGCCACCGTCGGGCGGCTCTCGGCCCTCTCCACGGCCGGAAGCATCGTCGGCACCTTCCTCGGCGGCTTTGTGCTGATTTCGTGGTTTCCCAGCCGCGCCATTCTCTGGGGCATGGCCGCCGCCCTGCTGCTGCTTTCTCTGGCGCATGCGCTGGGCAGTATCTGGCCGCGCGCGGCCGCCCTGCTCTTCTGCCTCCTGATGGCCGCGGACTCCCTGCCGCCGTCCGTTCCCGCGCACGACGATACCCCGCCGCCGCTGACGGAAAGCGCCTGCAACAGTCTGCGCATCTGGAACGACGCCTATATGGGCCGCGCCGTCCGCCTGCTCGCCACCGATCCCGGCCATGTGCAATCCATCATGGCGCTGGACGATCCCGCGGATCTTTGTGCCTCTTATACCCGCTACTATCGTCTCGGCCCGCTGCTTGCGCCGCAGGCCCGCAACATACTCATGCTCGGCGGCGGCGCCTATTCCGTCCCCAAGTGGCTGCTGGCCAACCGCAGCGGCCTGTCCGCCGATTTCCGGCTGACCGTGGTGGAGCTCGATCCCGCCATGACGGCCCTTGCCCGCCGCTGGTTCGCCCTGCCCGACGATCCGCGTCTGCGCATTGTCCACGAGGACGCCCGCACCTTTCTCCGCCGCAATACGCGCCGGCATGACCTCGTGCTTGTGGACGTGTTCACCTCGCAGTATTCCGTGCCCTTCCACATGGGCACGGTGGAAGCCGCCCGGGAACTGCGCCGGGCCGTCAGCGACAACGGCGTGCTGCTGATGAACGTCATCTCGGCGGCCTCCGGCCCCGATGCCCGACTGCTGCAGGGCATCCGCGGCGCGCTGGCCTCCGCCTTCGCGGAAGTGCAGGTTTACTGCGTGGGTTACCCGGATCAGCCCTCCCTGCTGCAAAACGTCATGCTGCTGGCCCTGCCCCGCAGGCGCGCCCTGCCCGCTCCCGAGGCGCTCGCCGATGCCGAGCTCGCCGATATGCTGCGTTCCCGCTGCACTGCCTGCGAAAGCGGCGACCCCACCCCGCCCCTGCGGGACGACTTCGCCCCTGTGGAACGCTATACGCTCAAGCTGGCCCGCAAGGATTGAGTGTGTTGTTATATTTGTTGGGGGGAAGGGGAACCCCTCTGCTTGCGCGCGAGGTGTTCCCCTTCCCCCCAAGCCCCCCATCCCTTCCCCAGCGCGCTTTTATCTGGAGGATGAACCGTTCCGAGGATGCGATCGTTTTTCTCACAGCAGCCGTCTCCCGGGAGCGCGAAAAGTAAAAAATAAGGCTCCATACTCCGTAGAGCCTTCTCTTCTCTCCACAGCATTTTTTAAATCGTTCTTCCGGGGGGAAGCCCCCCTTATCTCTACTGTAGCAACCTTCGTCGCAACAGGCACGGGGTCCGCGGCCGCCATTCGGTCGCTGCTGGCGCGCAAGTGTGTTTCCTTCCCCCAACGTACTTTTATCTGGAAGATGAACCATTTCGAGGATGGGCTCGCTTCCCTCGCAGCAGCCGTACCCCGAAAGCGGAAAAGAAGGCTTTTCTTCCGCGATAAAACGGGTGATACTGGAACATCTCCATCAGAAAAAACCTCTTCGGGGCAACGCCCGCCGCATGCCCTGCCAAGGAGTCCTCCCATGTTTGAATCCGCCGCCCTCGGGCGCAAATACAGCGACAAGGAATTTGAACAGAAGGCGCCGGCCCTGCGTCTGCGTCTTTTCAATGCTCAGCGCCAGTGTCTCGAACGACGCATCCCCATTCTGATTATCGTGGCCGGTCTCGAAGGTTCGGGACGCGGCGCCATTGTCAACATGCTTTCCGAATGGATGGACAGCAAGCACGTCCGCAACCATATTTTCTGGCTGCCTACGGACGAGGAACGCACCCGTCCCCGTCCCTGGCGCTTCTGGCGCTGTCTGCCGCCCGCCGGAGAAATCGGCGTCTTCTATGACGGCTGGTACAGCGAAGATTTGCGCCGTCTTTGCTGCAAGAAAATCAACGATGCCGAATTTTCCAAATGCATGCACCAGTGGTGCGCTCTGGAGTCCGGGCTTGCCGACGCCGGTATGGGCATCGTCAAACTCTGGCTGCACCTGGACAGAAAAACGCATGCCGCCAATGTCAG
>CAMBWG010000109.1 GCA_945871415.1 uncultured Desulfovibrio sp. | reverse complement strand
GAGCAGCTGGACATCCCCGCAACCGGGCGGCTGAGGATTCCCGGACTCAACCGACTGATTATCAATGGAACCGGGGAGCATATCCAGCAGGGCGACGCGGCCAGCTTTGACTTTGACGTGTTCCGGGACAAGGTCAGTCTTGACGTTGCCGGGATTGGTCACTTTGATATGGATATGGAGCACAATATTGATGTCTCCCGGCTGTCTCTTGCGGAGAGAAACGCTCTGTCTCTGCTCGGCACGCAGATCAGAAAGGCCAGTCTGCGCTATGAAGACAAGGGCGGCATCGCCCGGATGCTGGCCATGATTATTCCCAACAGGCAGGCGCTTCCCCAGGTGGACATGCTGGCGGCCCAGATTCCCGCAGCGCTCCCCGGCGAAACCAACAGGCCGCTGGTCGAAGCCCTGCACACAATGCTGATTACTCCCGGCACGCTGGAACTCCGTCTGCGCGAAGGCATGGGGATGACGATGCTCGATCTGGCCGATATCGAGAATATAGGACGCAAACTCGAGGCTTCCGCCGTTCCCGGCAAGGAAAATGTCAAGGATCAGCTCCTCCGTATACTTAAGCGGTAACACGAGAACGCTTCACCTTTGAAAAATACAAAGCGTTTCAACCTGGAAATGCTCTACCAGTAAGGAAAATTTCATGAAAGAACTCTGGCTCCGCAAGGGCGAGGATCGCCGTTTACGCGCCGGTCATCTCTGGGTCTTCGGCAACGAGGTGGACGTCAGCAAAAGCCCGCTGAACGCTTTTGTTCCGGGCGAGGAAGCGCTGGTACGCGATGCCCGCGGGCAGGCGCTGGGCTGCGCCTTTGTCAATCCGCACTCCCTGATCTGCGCCCGTATTTACAGCCGCAAGGCCGGGCAGGCGCTGGACGGCACGCTGCTGCGCGAGCGGCTGGAAACGGCGCTGGCGCTGCGCGAACGCTGCTTCGACGCCCCCTATTACCGCCTCTGCCACGGCGAGGGCGACATGCTGCCCGGTCTCGTCGTCGATCGTTTCGGAGATCACCTTACGGTACAGATCGGCACGGCAGGCATGGAAGCGCGCAAGGATTTGCTGCACGAAGTTCTGCGCACTCTGCTCTCTCCCGCGTCCATTCTCTGGGACAACGACCTTGCCTCACGCAGTCTGGAGGGCCTTGCCCGCGACAACGAGCTGGAAGGCGACGTGCCGGAGGAACTGGACGTACCGGAAAACGGCTGCCGTTTTTTCGCCCCCTGCCGTACCGGGCAGAAAACCGGCTGGTTCTATGATCAGCGCCGTAACAGGGCCGAAGCCGCGCGTTATGCGAACGGCGTGCAGGTGCTCGACATTTTTTCCTATGCCGGGGGCTTCGGCGGCACGGCCGCCCGTGCCGGAGCATCTTCCGTCACCTTCATCGACGCCTCGCAGACGGCCGTGGACTATGCCGTGCGCAATGCCGCCCGCAATGCGCCGCGCCTTGCCGATGCGGACGCCGTCACGGGTCTGTGCGGCGACGCCTTTGCCTGCATGGAACAGCTGTACGACGAAGGTCGCCGCTTCGGGCTGGTCTGTCTCGATCCTCCGGCCTTCATCAAACGCCGCAAGGATGCCGAACAGGGCAAGGCCGCCTATCGCAAGGCAAACGCCCTTGCCGTGCGCCTGCTGGAGCCAGGCGGCATCTTTGTTTCCTGCTCCTGCTCTCACCATCTGCCCGCCGAAACCCTGCGCGGACTGGTGGCGCTGGCCGCCGCCAAAAATCACCGGCAGGGCCGCATCCTGTATGCCGGCGGGCAACCGGAGGATCATCCCGTCCATTGCGCCATGCCCGAAACGGCCTACCTCAAATGCTTTATCGCCCACATGAGCTAAGCCGGAGCGTCCTTTCTGTTGACGAGTCCGGCCAGTAAAAATATGCTGTCAAGATACGGGCGGGGCAACAGCTCCTGCCCGAAAAAAATCAGGACACACAACCGCTTTCCCGTTTATCTGCAAGGACAGTTCCCATGCTCAATAAAGTCCGTCTGCTGACCCCCGGCCCCACGCCGTTGCCGGAACGTGTTCGTCTGGCGCTTGCCCACGACATGATCCATCATCGCAAAAGCGAATTCAAAGCCATCATGCACCGCGTACAGGAGCAGCTGCGCATCCTGTTCGGCACTCAGGGCCCGGTTCTGCCTCTGTCCTGTTCGGGAACGGGAGCCATGACGGCCGCCGTGCACGGTCTCTTTACGCCGGGAGAAAAAGTTCTTGTCATCGAAGGCGGAAAATTCGGTCAGCGCTGGCGCGCCATTGCCGAACAGCGCGGCCTGACAACCGTATCCATCGAAGTGCCGTGGGGGCAGGCGGTGACGCCCGAAGCCGTCCGGCAGGCGCTGGACGCCGATCCGGCCATCCGGGGCGTGCTTGTTCAGCTTTCCGAAACTTCGACCGGCGTTCTCCATCCGGTGCAGGCTCTCGCGCAGCTGACGCGCTCCCGGGATGTGCTGCTGGTTGTGGACGGTATTTCCGGCGTGGGTTTGTCCCCCTGTCCCATGGACGAATGGGGGCTGGACTGCCTGCTTACCGGTTCCCAGAAAGGGCTTATGCTGCCGCCCGGTCTGGCCCTGCTGGCGCTTTCGCCGCGGGCCTGGAGCAAAGCGGAAGCCACCGCTTCCGGCTGCTTCTACTTCAACCTGCCCAAGGAACGGGCCAACGTGGAAAAGGGGCAAACCCTCTTTACCTCGCCCGTCAGCCTTATTGTGGGGCTGGAGGAAAGTCTGAAGCTGCTGCTCGAAAACGGTCTTGATCCTGTCTATCGCAAGCAGTGGGCTCTCACCATGCTGACGCGTACCGGCGTGACGGCGCTGGGGCTGGAGCTTTTCGCGCCGCAGGACTTTGCATGGGGCATTACCAGCGTGCGTCTGCCTGCGGGAGTGGACGGCAACGAAGTTGTGCGTCTTGCCGCTGAGCGCCACGGCGTCTACATGGCGGGAGGTCAGGATCATCTCAAGGGCCGCATTGTCCGTATCGGGCATATGGGCTGGGTGGACTGGGCCGATGTGCTGGCGGGCCTGCATGCGCTGGCCGCCTCGCTTCAGGAGGCGGGCGGACACAGCGGCTCGCGCGACTATCTAGAACAGGGCCTTGCCGCCTATCATGCCGCGCTTACCGTCGATCCCGGCATGCCCCTGCCCCTGACGCACGCCTGAGACTGCAACGCTGGCGGCCCCGCGCCGAAGCCACACCGGCCCCGGCGCGGCGGCCGCCGCACTTTTTCATGGAGAACACCCCTATGAGTCAGAGCCAGCCTTCGGGCATGCCGGAAGTCACCTTCTCCACATTCATCATCTCGCTGGCCTCTTCCGCGCTGGTGCAGCTGGGCGAAGTACCCAACCCGGAAACCGGCGCTACGGGCACGGACCCCTGCATGGCGCGCCACAGTATCGACATCCTGGAAATGCTGCGCCAGAAAACGAGCAACAATCTGGATCGGCAGGAAAGTCAGCTTCTCGACAGCATCCTGTACGAATTGCGCATGAAATACGTCATCCGCTGCGGCAACAACGACTGCTGCAAGCAAAAATAGTAAGGAAGGACCGCATGGAAGAACGCAGCATCAACATAGGCCTCGTAGGCATCACAGGCTATACGGGCATGGAACTGGCGCGGCTGCTGGCAACGCACCCCCGTATGCGTCTTACCGTGGCCTGCTCCCGCGCGGAAGCGGGCCGCCGTCTCGGCGATTTTTATCCCTTCCTCGAAAAACTCCCCGGCGCGGACGTAATCATCAGCGAATTCAACGCCCGGACGGCCGCTCAGGACTGCGACGTCGTCTTTCTTGCCGTCCCCCACGGCAAGGCTATGGAGATGGCCGCGGATCTGCTGGAAGCCGGAACAAAGGTCGTGGATCTCTCCGCCGACTTCCGTCTGCGCGATGCCGATACCTATGAAGCCTGGTATGTGCCGCATACGCGCAAGCATCTCCTGCATCGCGCCGTGTACGGTCTGCCGGAACTCTACGCGGCCGAAGCGGCCCGCGCCTCCCTGGTGGCCAATCCCGGCTGCTATCCCTCGGCGTCCATCCTCGGACTGTATCCCGCACTCAAGCACGGCCTCATCGACACCGACGGCATTGTCATCGACGCCAAATCCGGCACAACCGGCGCGGGACGCAAAGCCGTCGTCACCTCCCTGTATTGCGAAGTCAACGACACCTTCCGGGCCTACGGCCTCGGCAAGCATCGCCATACGCCAGAAATCGAACAGGAAGTTTCGCTTGTTGCCGGGCGGGACGTCACTGTCTCCTTCAATCCGCACCTCGTTCCCATGAATCGCGGCATTCTGGCCACCATCTACACCCGTCTGCTTGCGTCGGACACCACGCTGGACGCCGTCCACGAAGCCTATATGGAAACCTGGGGCGCCAGCCGCTGGGTGCGCGTGCTGCCCAAGGGCAAGCTGCCGGAAACCCGCCACGTGCGCGGCTCCATGTTCTGCGATATCGGTCTTGTGGTCGATCCCCGGACGCGTCGTCTGATTATCGTCTCGGCCATCGACAACCTCTGCCGCGGCGCATCCGGGCAGGCGCTGGCCAATGCCAATCTCATGTGCGGCCTGCCCGTGGAAACGGGGCTCGAAGGCGCGCCGCTGATGCCGTAACAACCGCTGTTTCCAACAGAGGGAAGAGGCCCCCCCTGCGTTTCCCTCTTCCCTCCCGCGCATTTTCTTTCTCCGGGGCACGGGAGAAGACGCCCCGCGCCGTGTCCCGCAAAGCTCTCCCCCGGAGAGCGTTTCACCTTTGAAAAAAGGTAAGGCGCGAGGTTCCGGCGCCCCCGGCTCACGCGGAAAAACCGCGCTTTTTCCGCGAAACCACAGGCCGTAGATTTGAACTGCGCAGCATTTCAAACTAAAATTGTTTAGAACAGGAATATCCGTCCATGAGTCACCATCCCTTTGCCGGCTTTGCCGACCCCGCACTCTGCCGCCGTCTGCTGACCCGACTGGAACAGGCACTGTCCGACATTCCCGGCGGGCGCATGCGCTTCATGGAGGTGTGCGGCACGCATACCGTCGCCATCTTCCGCAGCGGCCTGCGCTCTCTCCTGCCTGCGGGCGTGGAACATCTTTCCGGCCCCGGCTGTCCCGTCTGCGTGACGCATGACGCCGAAGTTGCCGCATTTCTGGATATGGCCGGCCGGGACGGCGTCATTCTGGCCACATTCGGCGATCTGCTGCGCGTGCCCGGCCCCGGAGGCCACACCCTCAAGCATGCGCAGGCACAGGGCGCGCGCATTGAAATTGTCTACTCGCCGCTGGATGCCCTGACGCTGGCCGCCGCCAATCCGTCCGCCACCGTTGTCTTTCTTGCCATCGGCTTTGAAACCACGGCCCCGACCGTGGCCGCCACCCTGATGCTGGCCGATCAGCGCAAGCTGGACAACTTCTGCATCTTTTCCCTGCACAAGCTGGTCCCCCCGGCCCTGCGCACCCTGCTGGACGACGCCCGGGCAAACGACGCGCCCGTCTGCGGCATAGACGCCTTTCTCCTGCCCGGCCATGTTTCCACCATTCTGGGTCTGGCCCCCTATGCCTTCCTGCCTGCGGAATATGGCGTCCCCGCCGTTGTCGGCGGCTTTGAACCGGCGGATATTCTCCTTGCCCTCTGCCTCATGGCCGAACAGCTCCGCGACAAAAAGCCCGCCGTTGTCAACGCCTATCCCCGCGCCGTGGGCGATGAGGGCAATCCGCGCGCCCGGGCACTTCTTGAAGAATACTTCATGCCTGCCGACGCCCTCTGGCGGGGCATAGGCCGCATTCCCCTCAGCGGTCTGGGGCTGCGCCCGGCCTATGCCCACCGCGACGCGGCGCAACGTCTTAACGTCACTCTGCCGGAGGTTCCTCCCCTGCCCGGCTGCCGCTGCGGCGATGTCCTGCGTGGTCGCCTGACGCCGCCGCAATGCCCGCTCTTCGGCAAGGTCTGCACTCCGGCCAGTCCTGTGGGGCCCTGCATGGTTTCCACGGAAGGCAGCTGCGCCGCGTATTTCAAGTACGGCATACCTGCCTGATCACCTTTTATTTAAAGAAACACTTTAAGGATTTTATCCAAATGGAAGAATGCATTCTGCTGGATGCGGGCAGCGGCGGCCGCGCATCGCAACGTCTTATTGCCGACTGCTTTCAGCGCCATTTCTCCAATACGATTCTGAATCGCATGGATGACGCCGCCCTGCTGGAAATGGACATGCAGGGGCCGCTTGCCATGAGCACGGATTCTTATACCGTGACTCCGCTTTTCTTTCCCGGCGGCAGCATCGGCACGCTGGCCGTTCATGGCACCGTCAACGACGTATCCATGCTGGGAGCCCGTCCCCGCTTCCTGAGCTGTGCCTTCATCATCGAGGAAGGTCTGCCCGTGGAAACGCTGGAACGCATCGTCAGGGACATGGCCGAAGCCGCACAGCATGCGGGCGTGCAGATTGTCACCGGCGACACCAAGGTCGTGCAGCGCGGCGCCTGCGATCGCATCTTCATCAATACCACCGGCATTGGCGTCATCACGGCCGATCCCGCTCCCTCCGGGCATAACGCCAGACCCGGCGACGTAGTGCTCGTCAGCGGGGCAATGGGCGATCATGGTCTTACCATCATGGCGCATCGCGAGGGGCTTTCCTTCCTTTCCGATGTGCAGTCCGACTCCGCGCCGCTCAACAACATGCTGCAAAATGTGCTGCATGCCGTCGAAGAAGTGCACGTCCTGCGTGATCCCACGCGCGGCGGCCTGGCAACCACGCTCAACGAAATAGCCCAGCAGTCCGGGGTCGGCATCGTTCTTGAAGAAAGCGCCATCCCCGTGCATGAATCCGTACGCAGCGGCTGCTCCTTCCTCGGGCTGGACCCCCTCTATCTTGCCAACGAGGGAAAATGTATCTGTATCCTGCCCGCTGCCGATGCCGACGCCGCTCTCGAAGCCATGCGCAACAGCCCCTACGGCAGAGAAGCCGCCATCATCGGCCGTGTGGAAGAAGGTAAGCCGCAAGTCCGCCTGACCACCCCCATCGGGGGCCAGCGCCTGCTCGGCATGCTCGAAGGCGCACAGCTCCCCCGAATTTGCTGAGAGAAGCAAAACTCGTATATTTTGGGGGGGGGGGGGGGGGGGGGGGGGGGGGGGGGGGGGGGGGGGGGGGGG
>CAMBWG010000108.1 GCA_945871415.1 uncultured Desulfovibrio sp. | reverse complement strand
GGTAACAGGCCGTATGGTTTGCAGCGCAAAGCGTTGCAAACTGAAAATGCGCCAGCGTCCCCCCTTCACCGGACTCGCCCCTGCAGACGACAGGAAGGACAGACAGTCCGCGCCAAGGAGTTTTTCCATGACAAAACCACTTCGCACATCTCTCGGCTGGGCCGTGCTGCTGCTGGGCATCCTCTGCGGCGCCTGCATACGTTCGCATACCCCGCCGACCATGCAGATTGTTCAGGCCGGTTCGCTGGAGGCCCAGGGCGGCCCAGGCGTTGCCAGAACCGTCTATGTGGACGCCCGCGACGCCCACAAGCCGGCCCCAATTCTCCGCGACGCCATTGTCCGCCGCCTGACGGGCGCGGGCTTTGAAGTCATTGAAAGCCCCAGCAAGGCGGGACATATTCTGCACGTCAATATTGTGGCCGCGGGAGAATGTGACGCCGACGCCGCCCGCGCCGTCATCAACGCCGGATTTGACAGTCCCGTGCGGCTTCAGGGCAGGGACAGCGTCGTCATCGTCGCCGACGCTCTGCTTGTGGAACGGACTGTTCCTTCCCCCAACCGGGCGCGCTCCAATGCCATGCGCAGTATCGCGCGACGCAACGCCCTGGCAGACAGCCGCCTCCGCCTGGGCGTCATTCTGCCGCATATTGACCGCAGCCCTCTGGTGGAAACTTCCGTGGCGGACAGGCTGGCGCAGGAAATCTGCCGTCCTCTGGAACTTGCCGACGCACAGGGACGGGAAGGATAACGCCCGTCCCGTACCGACATCCGACGTTACACTTCCGTTGTCGCATCCGGCCAGACGTACTTGTGCAGCTGGACGTTGACCTGCACCTCAAAAAGGCGATCCGCCAGCAAACGCGCCACCAGAGTGTCCGGGGGCAGTCCGTCCTCCGCCGTCGGCAGCATGGGCGAAAAGGCCAGTACGGGACAGGGACGGCCGTCGCGCAGTTCGCGCGCCTCCAGCACACGCCCCCGCGCAAAGGCATAATCCGCAAGGTCACGCAGAACGAACTTGATGTAATCCGAGGGACCAAGAGACCGGAAAAGAGCGACGAAGGGCTGCATGGCAGCCGTACAGCCGGAGGAAGGACACTTGTAATCGTAGACAAGGCTGCCCACGCATTCCCGCCCTTCAAAGTCCGGCGCAATGCTGCCGTTGGTTTCCATGGATACAAATACGCCGCGCTCGCGCAGCCCCCGCAACAGGGCCGCCAGCGCGGCGCCCTTTTGCAACAGGGGTTCCCCGCCGGTCAGCGTCACCTTGGGGCAACCGGACGCCTCCACCCGGGCAAGCAGCTCATCCACGCTCATACTCGTTCCCGGACCGAAGGAATACAGGGTGTCGCAGCCGCCGAACCGCTGCCAGCAGCGCAGATTGCACCCCGCCAGACGGATGAAGAACGAAGGCGTCCCCTGGCCGCGGGCGTTGACTTCACCGTCTATGCTGAGAAAAAGCGAGGTCACCCGCAATGCCGGGCTGTCTGTCGTCGGAGCGCGCATCAGCTGGCCTTCCATTCGGCGTAAGACGTGGAGGATTCCCACCAGCGAATGCGGACAACGCGCAGGCCGGGATAGGCCTCGTGCAGCCTGTGCGCCACCCAGAGCACCATATTTTCCGAGGTCGGCGCGTAGACGTCGCGCCCCTCCTCGTCCCGGACGGCGGGAAGATGCTTTCCCGCCCAGTCGGCATAGCGCGGGGCATTGAGCACATCATTGAGAAACGCGTGATCCAGCTCCTCGACGATGGCGGCCATAATTCTTTTCAGATCATGAAAATCCACCACAATACCGGGATAGGGAGTCCCTCCCGCCTCGCCGCCGCAGACCTCCACTTCCAGCCTGCCGGTGTGCCCGTGCAGCTGCGCGCACTTTCCCTGATAGGAAGGCAGGCGATGGGCGTAGGCAAATTCATAAATTTTCGTCACGGTCACATGGCCGCTGTGGGGCATCGTTTCGCTCCTTCTTCTAATGACATACGGGCCCGTATGAGCTGCCGGATTGTGCGCCCATGTCCGGGGAAAGGCAAGCTCTCCTCTTCCGGGCCTTGCTAAGGAGGATGCAAGCTTCTATAGTACAGATGGCCTCGTCACCTATGAAGACCCGGCCTTCTCTGGAGCAGACTGATGCTGAAAACCTTTTTTGTTCTTGTTCTCCTGCTGCTTTGCGCAGCCCCTGTTGCCGCCGAACCCGACGACGCGCCTCTGCTGCCTCCCAACAGCACGCTGGCGACCACGCCTCTGGACAGCACATTTTCCCCCCAGCAGCTGGCCCTGCACAAGCTCGAAGGCAGGCTCGTGCGCGTGGGCTGGTTCGACATATCCGGTATTTTCGAGCAGAAGAACAATGTCATGACGGGCTATGCCGCAGCCCTGCTGCAGGCCCTTTCCCAGTATACCGGCTGGCGCTATGAGTGGGTACATGTCAATTTCAAGGACATTCCCCGCCTTCTCGCGGACGGCAGCATAGACCTCACCTACGGCGTTTCCTATCTCCCGTCCCGCACGGCGCATTATGATTACAGCCGCCTTCCCGCCGGATACGAAACGGTGACGCTCCATGCTCTGGAAGATGCTCCCGTCTATTATATGGATCTCAAAAAATTCGACGGGATGCGCGTGGGCACCGTCAAGGGCTCCTATGGCGGCATCATGCTGGATCGCTTTGCGCAGCAGCATAAGATCACCTTCAACAAGCAGGAATACACCTCCAAAAAAGAAATCCTCGACGCCCTCCACAGAAAGGAACTCGACGCCTATGCCGACGGTTCCCTCTTCGGCGAAGGCATGAAAATCATTGCCCTCATCACGCTTGAGCCCTTTTTCTTCGTCACGCGCAAGGATGACACGGCGCTGCTCAATCAGCTTGACGAGGCCATGCGCCAGCTGCAAATCGCGTCGCCGCGTCTGTATGCCAACCTCTCCGACGCCTATCTGCGCGGCAAGAACGTAGCCTTCAGCCTCACCCGGGAAGAACACGACTGGATTGCCTCCAAACCCCGCCTGCGCGTGGCCTACAGCCGCCGGCAGATCATGATGCAGCCGGATCAGGGCGGTTCCAATTTCCTTGCGGAACTTCTTGGCGCGCTGTCGCGCCGCAGCGGCATCAGCTTCGACTATGTGCCGGCGTCTTCCTACGAAGAAGCTCTCGCTCTGGTGGCGCGAGGCGATGCCGACGTCATCTCCGACGTCTATACCGGCCCCAGCTTTCTGGCCCAGAATAATCTGGTCGCAACCAAGCCCTACCACGATCCGCCCGTCATGCTTGCCGGGCTCGACAAGGCCGTTCCCGGCAGCGGTATCCGCGTAGGCGCAACGCGGGAAATGCTCGCCGTAGGGGCGGCCTATCTGGCGGCCTATCCGGCGGACCAGATTCTTTACTTCTCCACGGCCTCCGAATGCGAGGACGCGCATCGCCGCCGGGTCATTGACGCCTATATTCCGCGCTATCCCGGCATGGCCGTCTATACCGACGAGCTCCAGACCATGCCCTTTGTCTCGCGCGGGCGCTACTCCATGGCGCTGGGGCTTTCCGAAAAGATTTCTCCCCTGGCCCTCTCCGTACTGGACAAGGCCATTTCCACGCTGACAGCGTCCGAAATAGACGCCATGCAGATGAGCCGCACGGACCCCTCCATTCCCGAACTGCTCCTCCGCCTTGTCAGGGAATACGCTCCGGCCTTCATCCTGCTGATTGCCATAGCGCTCATTCTGCTGACCCTGCGCGTCATTAAGGTGAATCGCCGTCACATGATGGCGCTTGCGGAGGCCGCCTACCGCGATCCGCTGACCGGCGGCGACAATCGCGCCAAGTTTCTTCTGGACGCCAACGCCTGCCTCAGGAACGCCCGGAAAACGTATTATCTGGTGCTGGTCAACCTGCGGCGGCTCAAGCTGATCAACCGCACCCGCAGCCATGCGGTCGGCGACATGCTGATCAAGCTCTGTCACGAAGAGCTGCTGCGGCACAGCCAGGGCCCGGGGGAACTGGTAGGTCATGCCGCTGCGGGTAAATTCCTGCTGCTGTGGCAGTGCAACGACGACCTGGATTTCCGCAGCCGTATCGAAGGATTCTTTGCCAGCTCGGTCAAACTGCGGCGCGCGCTGGATCGCGCGGTCGTCTTCTCCTGCGGGGCCTATGCCATCCGCCATTACGACGGACAGATGGCCAACTGCCTCCTGCTGGCCGAAACGGCCGAGAGCAGCCTTGCCGGCGAAGATTACCTTTCCCGCTATGCCCTGTACGACGCCGCCATGGAAGCGCGTCTGCTGCGCGACAATGAGCTGGAAAATCGCATGGTGCAGGCTTTGCGCGACGGCGAATTCGCCGTCTATGTCCAGCCGCAGGTCTGTCTGTCCGACAATTCGCTGTACGGCGCGGAAGCTCTGATCCGCTGGCTCCCGCCGCAGTCGGCTCCCATTTATCCCGACGAATTCATCACGCTCTTTGAAAAGAACGGTTTCATCAAGGAACTGGACCTGTTTGTCCTGCGTACCGTATGCCGCTGGCTGCGACGCCGTCTCGACGCGGGGGAACCCATCACCCGCATCAGCATCAACCAGTCCAAGGCCCTCTTCTTTTCCAGCAATTACGTTGACCTCTTTACCGGTATCCTCAGGGAATTCAAGATTCCGCCGCAGCTTATCGAAGTCGAGATTACCGAAAGCATGTCGCTGCAGGATGAAGCCCAGTTCAAGGAAAGTCTGGCCGCTCTGCGCCGCTACGGCATTTTTCTTGCCCTGGACGACTTCGGCAAGGGCTATGCTTCGCTGTCGGTACTCCAGTCCTTTGACGTGGACGTCATCAAGATGGACAAGACCTTCCTCGACAATGCCACCCGCGATACCGACGCCACGCGCGTCATCATCGAGTCCGTGGTCGGCATGGGCAAGCGTCTGCAACTGACCATGCTGTGCGAAGGCATCGAAACACAGCATCAGCTGGAATACCTGCGCAACATCGGCTGCGATCTCGGGCAGGGCTATTTCATTGCCAAGCCCATGCCGCTGGAAGAGTACTCCCATTACGTTACAACCTATCCCGACACCGGCGAGAAGACATGTCCGCACGATCCCTCCTGAAATCGCGTGCCGTCTGCCTCCTGCCGCTGATCTGGCTTCTTTTCTGCTGTCTGCTGTATGCCTTCACTATCAGCCAGCGGACAAAAAACCTCGCAATCTTTGAGGAAAGCCGGACAGAGAGCATGCGCCGGATCTGCGAAAGCCTGCATCAGCGGGCCGGAGAAATGGGCGACATTCTGGTACCGCAGGAGGCGGGGAACCGCCTCTGCGGCCCATTACCGCCCTCCCACAGCAGAGAAACCGGCGACGGCCGCACCTTCGTGCGCATCGACCCGGCCTGCCTGCTGCAAATCCTCGGCAGCAGTATGGAAGCCCCCGGCCGGGGGGAGGCAGGGGCTGTCCCTCCTGTCTCCGGCGGCATTGCCGCACAGGACGCCGCCGAGGCTCGTTGCGTGACCGCGCTGCTTGCCGGAGACAGCGCCCTTTTCGACACCGCGAAAGCCCTTCAGGAGACAAAAAAACAGGCAGCCCTGCTTTTCGGCGTTCTCGGCATCTCCGTGGGCGCGCTCATTTTCTACGGTCTTCTGCTCAATCGCCGCACCATATCCACACTGGCCTATAAGGAACAGCGCACACGAATCATGGCCAATCTGGCCAATGCCGTTCTTTTTGAATATAAATGCAGTCAGAACCGCGCCGCCTACTCCCCTCTCTGGCACACGGTCTTTGACTGCCCGCCTCCCGCGACCGCGGGCACGCCGCAGGATGCGCTCTGCGCCCGGACTCATGAGGAAGACAGGCAGAAGCTGCGTGAGATGTTCCAGAGTCTGGAGCAGGGAACAGAAAAGGCCGATATCGAAGCCCGACTGCTGCGCGGAGACGACACGCCTCTCTGGTGCCGGATTCAGGCACGCAATATTGTGGATGACAGAGGCGGCGCCTGTATTGTGGGCAGCATCACCGATATTGACACGGAAACGAAGGAACGTCTCGCCCTTCAGCATAAAGCCCTCTACGATGCGCTGACCGGCACGCTGAATCGCAGCGGCTTTCAGGCCGCCGTGGAGCTGGCCTGCGGCTCCCACTGTATTGATCACGGGCATTGTCCCGGCAAGACGGGCATGCCCGGCAGGGCGGATCTCTGCCCGCGCACCAGTCCCGTGCCCCCCTGCGTCTTCGGACTGGTGGACATGGATCACTTTAAGGAAATCAACGATACCCGCGGCCATCTGACCGGCGATGCCGTCCTTCAGAAACTGGGGGCAATCCTGCGGGACAGCTTTCCCTCGCCCGCTCTGGTGGGGCGTCTCGGCGGAGACGAGTTTGCTTTCTTCCTGCCGCACTATCCGGGCATGGCGGAGCTGGAACAGCGTCTGACAGAGTTCCAGCAAAAGCTTGCCGCAGCCAATACGGCCGGGCTTCATATCGAATGCAGCATCGGCGTCATCGTGGAAATTCAGGGGGAATGCCGCTACCAGCTCTACTACGAACTGGCCGATAAGGCCCTCTACAAAGCCAAGAACAAGGGACGCAACTGCTACGTCATCCGCAACGGCGTCTCCATCCTGCCCTCTCTGCCCTCTCCCAATGAGCAAAGAGCTAAAAAGGACGCCTGAGCACTCTTTACAGAACACGAAACTCTGCCATGAGACAAAAAGGCCGCCTGCATTATACAGGCGGCCTTTTATTCAGGATCTGGAGAAAGTCCCTTTGACGCGAACAGAGCTCCGACAGGCGACTACGGGTTTTAAAGCAGCTTCAGTTTGAAACGCTGTGCGTTCCAAACCATGCGGCCTGTCGTTTCACGGAAAAAGCGCTGTTTTTCCGCTCACCTTGGGCCGGGCTGCGCCGTGCCCCGCCTCGCGTTTCACCTTTTCAAAGCCGGCACGCTCTAGCGAATGAAGTTCGTGGCCGTCCACGGTTCCACGGCGGGCAGCGGAATGCCCGCGGCCCTCCCGGCTTCAATACACTTGAGCAGCCAGGCCATATTATCACCCAGCGTCCGCATGATTTGCAGCCCCTCGGCATCCAGACGGGCTTCTTCCGCCGTATTGCCGTGCAGCGAATTCCAGTATTGCGAGGCAACGACGGGCATGCGGGCTATGGTGAAATACTTGTTCAGGCGATCGAAAT
>CAMBWG010000107.1 GCA_945871415.1 uncultured Desulfovibrio sp. | reverse complement strand
GCCGTGCGGAAGGGACGAAAACGGGGAGGGGACGGCGGGCGCTGCATGGCGGCGGCGTCCCCGGGAATGTGCATCCTCCAGAATAAAGCGCGCTCCTGCCCCCTGTGTCCGTCCGTCCCCCGGCAGCGCGGGCGCGCGGGAGACGTGCGCCGTGCGGAAGGGACGAAAACGGGGAGGGGACGGCGGGCGCTGCATGGCGGCGGGGTCCCCGGAAAAGTTCATCCTCCCTGATAAAGCGCGTTTGGGGAAGGATGGGGGTCTGGGGGAAGGGAACCCCTTTGCGCGCTGGCGAAAGGGGTTCCCTTCCCCCAGTTCGTAGAACATCATCAGGAGAGACAGGCGAGACATGCGTTTATTTGGGTTGACGTTGTTGTGTATGACGCTGTTTGCGTCGAATTCCGTGTTTTGTCGCGCGGCGCTGGTGGAGTACGGGATGGACCCGGGGCAGTACACGGCGGTGCGCGGCTTGTCGGCGGCGGCGACCTTGTGTCTGCTGGGCTGGTGGCATGTGCGTCAGCATTCGACGGGCGCGGGCTGGTGGCGTCGGATCTGGTCGCAGGGGACGTGGCCGGGGGCGTTGTCGCTGTTTGCCTACATGGCGTTTTTTTCCTGGGGTTATGTGGACATGCCCACGGCGGCGGGAACGCTGATCATCAATGCCACGGTACAGTTCGGCATGGTGGGCTGGGGCGTGCGGCACGGGGTGCGGCCGGGGCGGCGGCAGACGCTGTGCCTCGGCGTGGCGCTGGCCGGTCTGGTGGCGCTGCTGCTGCCGGGACTGACGGCGCCGCCGCTGACGGGCTCGGTGTTCATGATCGGCGTGGGCCTGGCGTGGAGCGCCTACAGTATTTGCGGTCGTGCGGCGGAAGATGCGGTGGAGGCGACGGCGGGGAATTTCTGGCGTTGCGCGCCGCTGGCGGCGCTGGCCGGTCTGGCGGGCCTGTTGTCGGGAGAGGCGGCGCATCCTGTGGCGGTGGCCTGGGGCATATGCGCGGGGGCGGGCGCGTCGGCCTGCGGGTATGTGATCTGGTATATGATTGTGCCGCGCTATTCGCTGGTGAATGCGTCCATCATCCAGTTGAGCGTGCCGGTTATTACGGCGCTGCTGGCGCTGGTGACGCTGGGCGAGGCCATTACCATGCGCTTTGTGCTGTGTGCGGCGCTGATTCTCGGGGGTATTGCCCTGTCGGTGCTGGGGCAGGGCGAGCGGAGATAATCCCGGCGGGAGGGAAAGGACGACGGGAGGCAGGATATCTGTTCCCTTTTGGAGAAATTTCTTAATTTTTAGTGAATTAGCAGTATTTCCCCCTCGACCTGCGTCGATAAGTCTGTCATGCTGGGTTTACGCCTGTTGCCTCAGGCCCGGCGTAGGGGGGGATTTCATGGGCAGATTTGCGGTTTCCATGCTGATCTGTTTGTTCTGGTGCTGTGCGTTGTGCGGTATGACGGCGCAGCCTGCCGGAGCGCAGATGTTTTCGTCGGGAGGCTTGCCGTTTTTTCCGCCGATGGCCAGTCATCTGGCCAGAAAGCCGCAGGTGGTGCGGATCGGCCTGATGGAATCCTACGGCTTTTTTCATAGCCGGGACAATGCCCTGCGGGGCTACATGCCCGCGCTTTTCGAGGGGCTGGGGCAGCTGGCGGGCTGGAAGGTGGAGTGGGTGTCCGTCACGCTGGACTCGCTGCAGGAGGACTTCGAGAAGGGCAGAATCGATCTTGCCTGCGGGATGATCTGGACAGCCGAGCGCGCCCGTCTGTTTCAATATTCCTCCATCCGGGCCGGGATGTACGCGACAACGCTGCGCGTGCCGGATGACAGCCCCGTACACTATATGGCCTTTGAGGAGTTCAACGGCCTGCGCATCGGTTTTTTCGAGAAGTCGCATACGCAGAAGCTGTTTGAGCGTCAGGCGCAGTTATACGGCTTTTCCTTTACGCCGGTGCCGTACCGGGATGCGGAAAAGCTGCGGCAGGATTTCCGATCCGGAAAGATTGATGCCTATGTGAGCGGAAGTCTTTTCGGCGAGGGAAAGATTGTCGGCGTTTTTGATATGCGCCCCTTCTATTTTGTGTCGGCGCTGGGAGATACCCGCTTCATGCCGCGCATCAACAGTCTGCTGAGCAATCTTCACGTCCTGTCGCCGCAGCAGACCGTTGCCAACTTTGCCAATCAATATGTCAATATTGCCAAGAATGTAAATCTGGCGCTGAGTCATGCGGAGGAGGACTGGCTTGCGGGCAGGCCGACGCTGCGCGTGGCGCTCAGTCAGTACGAGGAATCCTCAACGCGGCGGCGCTATGACTATTTTCTGCTGCGTTTTGTGGAGCGCCTTGCGGACAGAATGGGCATCAGGCTGGAGATTGTCACCGCGCCCGATCATGATGCCTGCTTGGCGCTGCTGCGGGAAGGCAAGGCCGATATCGTCACCAATGTGTTCCCCAGCCGCAAGTTTCGCGAAAAGTTCGGCGTGGACACCGGTCTGCCCTATTACAATCCGCTGATTGAGCTGGCGGCCCGGAAGACCGTCGAGCCCGGCACCGGCCTGCGCGTGGGCGTCACGCCGGAAATGAGCAGTGTGCGCGAGGCGTACAGCTTTATCTATCCGCAGGATAAGATCCGGGTCTTTGCCTCCATTCAGGAATGCCGGGCGGCTCTGGAACTGGGAAAGATCGACGCCTTTATTCCCTTCTATCCCGGCGTGCCGCACAGCAAGAGCAGAGCCGGGGGGATTCAGTACCAGAGCACGCAGGCCCTGTATCCCATGGCGCTGGGCTTCAGCCAGCTGTTGCCCCCGGCGGTGCGATCCGTGTTCGGCAAGGCCCTTGCGGGCTTTTCCACGGCCGAGGTGGAATCGCTTCTGCTGGAAGTTGCGCCGCTGGACGGGCTGCCGCTGCTGACCTATCTGCTGGAACACTATTACGGCCTTGTGCTGCTGGCCGTGGGGCTGATCTTCCTTGTCTGGCTCTGGTCGGCCCGGCGCGAGGTGTATCGTCTGCGCAAGGTGGCCTATACGGATACCGTGACCGGAGGCGGCAACCTGTCCTTCTTCCTGCAGAAGGCCGGGGAGGCGCTGCTGGAGCGGCGTGCCTGTTATATTGTCAGCGTCAATATCCGGCAGCTGGGCCATATCAATCAGCTTTACGGCTACGAGAAGGGCGACGAGGCCATCAGAGCCTGTCATGCCGCCCTGACTTTCTGCGGCGAGACGCGGGATTTGGCCGCGCATTCCGGGCGCGGGCGTTTTCTCTGTCTCTGGCATTGCGATGCCGACGCGGAAGTGGAAACCCGCCTTAAGTGCGTATTCAGAAAGTTTTCCGCCTTTGGCGAAGAACTGGGCCATATTGTGATTCTGTCGGTGGGCATCGTGCGCGTGACGCCGGAGCTGGGCGATGTGCCGCGGCTGGTGGAAGCCGCGGAAACGGCCAAGAACAGTATCGGCGACGTCACCTACAAGTCCCATTACGCCTACTACAGCCCGGAAATAGAACAGGAACGGCTGCTGATCTGTCACATCGAAAACAGAATGGAATTTGCCCTGGAAAAGGGAGAGTTCCAGGTCTACATGCAGCCGCAGGTGAGTCTGACCACCGGGCGGATTTCCGGCGGCGAGGCGCTGGTACGCTGGAGCACGGCGGCGGGGAACGTCATTTCCCCGGCTTCCTTCATTCCCATTTTTGAAAAGAACGGTTTTGTACAGGCGCTGGATCTGCATACGCTGGAACAGGTCTGCATCTGGCTGCGGCAGCGTCTGGATCAGGGCAAGAAGATTGCGCCCGTTTCCATCAATCAGTCGCGCTCTCTGTTCCTGTCGCAGCGCTATTGCGACACCTTCATCAACGTGCTCGACAGGTACGATATTCCCCGGGACCTCGTGACGGTGGAAATCACCGAAAGCATGGCCGACTGCGACATGGAACTGCTGCTTGGCAACCTGCGGCTGCTCAAGAAGAATAATATCAGGATCGCGCTGGACGACTTCGGCAAGGGCTATTCCTCCCTTTCCACACTGCTGGAATTCCCCATAGACGTCATCAAGCTGGACAAGGATTTTCTGCACAACGAGCGCTACGAATCGCTGCTGCACCCGCTGGTGCAGATGAGCCGCAATCTCGGCCTCAAGGTCCTGTGCGAAGGCATCGAAACCCGGGAACAGTTCGACCGCCTGCGTACTCTGGGATGCAGCTACGGGCAGGGCTTCTTCATGGCCCGCCCCATGCCCCTGAGCGTCTACGAGGAAATGCTGGAAAAGGACTGTCTCGTTACCGTGTAGGCTGTGAGATATTATTTCTGGGGGGAAGGAAACAACGCCCCGGAGAAGCCGGATTTTCCGCCGGAATGCCGTTCGGCTGCGGAGGCCCCTCCGGTATCGGGGGAGAGGGGCTTTCGCAGCCGAACATCATTCCGGGTTATTTTTTGGAGAGTTTGCGCAGGGTGCGGCTGGTGTCGCGTACCATGCGCAGCACAAGGGCCTGCATTTCCGGCGGCAGGCTGCTGAGTTCGTCGGCTACGGCATCGGCCATGATGCGCGTTTGTCTGGTCGGCTGGCGGAAGAGATCCACCACGGCGCAGTCCAGACTGGCCGCAAGTTCGGGCAGGCGGGAAAACTTGGGCGCAATGGCGCCGTTTTCCATACGCGAGAGCGAGTCCTGCGTGATGCCCAGCCGCGTTGCCAGCTGAACCTGTGTTAATCCCATTTTCTTTCGTCGCGTGGCAATGACGGTGCCGACCTGCATCGCCAGTGTTCGCGCATTTTCAACGTCCATGATGTGCCCTCCCTGGACTTTCGCTGCGCATGCCGCGTCCTCGCGGACCGGGAGCGGTAGCCGGAAAACGACATGGCGCGCCCGGCGGGAGTGATCGTCGTCGGGATGATCCTTCCGCGGGACACGAGCCGTCCTGTCGTATCGGCATCTGCCGCACATGGTGCCATGAAGCGGAGCGCCGCAGACGGCGGCGCGGTCGCAGCATTGAAACGGGGACACGAAAACATTGCGTGATATCTCCAATACGCAGGGAAAAGCGCTTCGTCAATGTCAAAAGAGGAAAAAAAATCGGGAGTATAGCAAGAATGCCCATGTTTTTCTCCCGAGGGCGCGCCCGGAGCGCCTTACTTTTTTCAAAGGTAAAACGCGAGGCGGCGGCACGGCGCCGCCCGGCCCGGAGTGAGCGGAAAACCGGCTTTTTTCCGCGCAGGGACAGGCCGTATGGTGTGAAACGCACAGCGTTTCACACTGAAAATGCTCTGGAAGATGCGCGCACGGGGGAGCTGCAACGATTTATCCCGAAGGGGGCTTTCCCGTGCGGATGGATTCCGGCCGGAGCGGGAGCCGTGTTGCGCTGTATGGCGGGGAATGCGGAATCAGGGCGCGGCAACGTACTGCCGCGGGGTGTTCTGGAGCGTTTCAACTCTGAAAAAGGTGAAACGCGGGGCGGCGACGCGGCGCCGCCCCGCCCGAAGTGAGCGGAAAAAGCGCGCTTTTTCCGCGAAACGACAGGCCGTATGGTTTGAAATGCGAAGCATTTCAAACTGAAAATGCTCTAATTGTCTCCGTGGGCATCCCTGTCGTGATCGCGCTCGTCGCCTTCGGTTTCCGCAGGCGCGGGAGACTGCTGCACGGGCAGGGGACGCAGCTTGCGGCTCATCAGACGATGCTGCACAAAATCAGCGGGCTTCATGCCGGGCGTGACGGCGGACAGAGGAAATTCCGCGCGGCCCAGTGTGCGATGGCCTCCGGCGCTGCCCACGTCGTGAAAGCAGGCGTCGGCAAGGCGGCCTATGTCGCGGCTGCCGTCGCCCCGGAAGATGACGATCACCTTCTTGCCCACAATGCCGCTGACGGCAACCCACTTGAGGCCGTGCACCCGTGTGAAGAAGTCGGCCACGGCCACCAGCAGATCGCCGGTATCCACCTCGTTGAGCCAGGCCTGCACGCCGCCGCCCCGGCAGTCGCGCAGGGAGCGGAAGGCGCGCGAAAAGAGCGGCAGCCAGGCGCGCAGGTATTCGCTGCGGATGATGCGGCGCAGAATGCCCGTATCGGCAAAGCGCGAGAGCCACTGATAGGCGCGCAGATCGTCTTCGCCGCCGGAGCGCTCGAAGGCCGCCGTATCCGTGCGGATGCCGTAGAGCAGCGCCGTGGCGAGATGCGGGGTGGGGCTGATGCGCAGTCCCTGAAGATAGCGGGTCATCATGGTGCTGGTGGCGCCGAAGCCGGGACGGATATCCAGCAGGGCGGGCACGTGCGGCGGCGCGGCCTTTGCGGGGGGCGTCCCGTCTTCGGGATCGCCGCCGTTTTCAGCGGGCCTGCCGCCCGGCGCCGGCGCGGCGGCTTCCTGCGGCAGGGGCCTGGGGGGATGGTGATCAATGATCACGTCGAAGGGAATGTCGAAATAGGCGGGATTGTGGCTCGGCTGCGAATCCACAATGGCAAAATGCGTGTACGAGGCGGCCTTTTCCGGCTGCCACTGGCGGGCCGGGATGCGCAGATAGCGAATCATGGCGAGATTGTCCGGCCGGGTGACCTCATTGGTGCGGGCAATGTCCACGCTGCGCACACGCGCCTGCATGATGCGCTTGAGGGCCAGTGCCGAAGCCAGAGCATCGGGGTCTGCCGTGATGAGAATGCACCAGCGTTGATCCTTGGTCAGGGAACGGCGCCATTCGCGCATGGCGCGCATGGCGGCAGCATTGGTGGGAGTGGCGGGGGACATGGCTCCTCTGTGCCTGTGTTGCGGGTGCGGCAAATCGGAACGCCGTCAGCGTGCCGGTGCAAGCAGTTCGTTCAGAATCGGCAGGGATGCTTGCAGTCGCTGCCATGAAAACAGCTCAAGAACGTGCGTTGCCGAAGGGGGCGAAACCCCGGCCAGCGCCTCGGCCGTCTGTCGCTGCTCCGGCGTCCATGCGCTCAGCGCGGCGTGAGCGTCGCCCTTTCCGGGGGCGCTCCAGTGAATCATGCGCGCGCGGGCGGGCAGGGATGACCGGAGTAATGTAGCTTGAGCGTACCCCATAGCATGCCCTACGTCCAGACAGAAACCCGCCCCCCGCGCAAAAAGAAAATTTTCTCCCAGAGACAGCACGTCGCAGTGTTCGGTATTTTCCAGCAGCAGCGGCACGGAGCTGTGCCGACGCCAGAATTCAATGAAGGCCGTCAGCATGAGGC
>CAMBWG010000106.1 GCA_945871415.1 uncultured Desulfovibrio sp. | reverse complement strand
CGTTCTGCGTATTCTGACGCAGGGCCGCAATGGCGCGCCGGGGCAGAGTTTCCGTCACCACCAGCCCCATGCCGTAGCTGCGCATGGGACTTGAGGAATTGGCGCCGACGCGCGTCCCGAGAGGGTTGTGGCTGTAGACTTCCCAGAGGCGGGGCATATGGCGCAGCATGTCGCGGAACTTGGCCAGCCGCGCGGCATCGCCGCTCTGCTCCACGCGGCGGATCATCTGATGCAGCTTCTGCTTGATGCTGGGGCCGAGACCGCAGTTCAGCACCTTCTGCAATTCGCTGATCTCGCGCAGATGCTCCAGACGGCCTTCCTTCCAGCCCTTGAGGTTGAATATTTCAAGGTGGGAAATCATGCCTTCGCAGTCCCAGAGAATTTCCGTCACGTCCTCCACGGTAAGGCCGCTGATGCAGAGCGTCATGCGGTAGCCGGTCGGAATGCGATCCAGCTCGCGCATGAGATCGCCGGGACTCTTGCGCAGCAGCTCCGGCATATCGTCAGGATTGGCCGTGGGGTGCTCAAGATCGGGCAGTTCGGGATGTTCCTTCCGCGAAAGCCAGTGCTCCAGAATCTCGTTGGAGCCGAACGAGGTCAGTTCCGCCAGCTCGGCGGCTGCTGCGACATCCCCGGCTTCGGCCTGCGGACGGATTTTTTCCATGCGCGCAAGGATGGCCGGCTTCACATGAAGCTGCAGATACTCGGCCAGACGCCGCAGGGAGGCGTGCCCCCGTCCCATGTAGTCAAGAAAGGCTTCCAGACTGGCAGGGGCCACGTTGACGCCCCAGCGTTCGGCCAGGGCCGGGCGCTGCGAATCGTTCCAGGCCTCCAGCGCCAGCAGCGCCATGTCGCGCCGCCAGTGCAGCACTTCCCGCCCCATTTCGCAGAGCCCCGCCATCTGCGGGCTTTGCAGAAATTCGATAAAGTCGCGGCCGGAGCTGAAACCGCGCGGCACCCAGAGCATGTCCACAAAGCGGCCGTAAAACGATGCCTGAAACTCCAGACCCACGCGCACGGTGATGCCGACAATGTCCGCCGCCTTGACGATCTCGTCGGCGGCTTCCATTTCCACGCAGTTGTCGTACAGCACGGTGATGGTGCGCATGCCCTTGATCCACGCATCCATAATAAGATGCGTGGGCGTCTTCCGGCCCTGCGTATTCATATCATACACATGATCGTCAAAGGCCAGCTGATTCCATTCCTCGGGCATTTCCGGCAGATGGTAATTGGCCAGCAGACGGCGCACGACGCGCGGCGTGCCCAGAGCGGCGGCGCGGAAGTCGTGGGCCAGCCGCAGCTGGGCTTCCATATTGCCGTGGGCGCGGACCATGCTTTTCATGATCTGCATGAGGACGCGGGCGGTGTTGCGCCGCAGAGCGGAATGAGCGCTGCTGAGCACTTCGTCATACAGGGCCTGCAGAGCAAGCAGCCGCTCGCGCGAGCGGGAGCCGCCCCCCTCAAGATTGCGCAGCAGGTTGATGACGGCGTAAGCCATGCGCGAAACCGGCGAGGTGACCAGCTCCTTGACGCCGTGGGGGTGCAGATTGGGATTGAACAGACTGTCGTCGGAACGCAGACGCGGCGCTTCCAGAATATGATTCACCAGCGTCAGAATATCCCTGTCCTGCTTGTCGAAAAAAAGGCCGATTCTGCGTCTGCGCATGGTCTCCCCTCCCGGTCTGGTGCGGTTCAACGGCATTGCACGCGCTTTGCCCCGCGTGTCGCCATAAAGAATGCGCCCCTTGCCCGGCCCGGCAGGGAGCCGGCGCCGGAAAACGACGTTCAGGCGATACTCTGCCCCGGCCGCTGCGCGCATCCAGATTTTCATGGCTGTAAATGGGTTATGCTACAGGCTTCCCCCCTGATAGTCAAATTAGCGGCACAGAGCGCCCGATCTGCCGCTTCGTGGAAAACCGCGCTTTTTCCGCGAAACGACAGGCCGTATGGTTTGGAATGCGAAGCATTTCAAACTGAAATTGCTCCAGGGTCAGGACTCATTATCAGATGTTGATCCCCGGCATATTTTCCTTTTCATGATATGAAAAAAATAAAATATCATTGCATGTTACAGAAAATTCATCTTTACCCGCCGGTACATTATGTGCGGTTTTGGGGAAGAAGGGGGAGTTTACGGGAACGCCCTTCCTCGCTTTGCTGCGGAAGGGCCGGGCCCTTTTTGCCGCAGGCAGCGACCCGGCGGGCGGCCGCAGGCCGTGTCCGTCAGGCGACGCAGGAGCCTCACGGGCATCGACGGCAGAGCAAAGGGGTTTCTTCCCTCTCAAAAAACCATAATGAGTCCTGGGCCTAACGCGCGCTTTTCAGTGAACAGCAAAAAGGGAGCAGGGCTTTCGCCCCGCTCCCTCGTATGGACAGCTTTTTGGAAAAACTTACTTGTTCAGGCAGCAGCTGTCGTCCACCTTGAAGAAGGCGGCAGCGCCGGCGCCACAGACGGGGCAGGATTCGCAGGGGCCTTCATGCGTGTAGCCGCACACCTTGCACACGTAGTAGTCCACATTGGCCAGACCCTTGGGATCGGCCATGGCCTTCTTGTACAGGTTGGCGTGCACTTCTTCCACCTTGTTCACGAAGTCGAAGTACTTGGCGATGGCATCCTGACCCTCGGCCTTGGCGTCGGCGATCATTTCAGGATACATCTTGGTGAATTCGTAGGTTTCGCCGTTCACGGCGTCTTCAAGGTTGGCGGCGGTGTTGCCGATCTTGCCGGCATTGCGCAGGTGGGCGTGGGCGTGAATGGTTTCAGCGCAGGCAGCGGCGCGGAACAGCTTGGCGACCTGGGGCAGACCTTCCTTGTCGGCAGCGGCGGCGTAGGCAAGATATTTGCGGTTGGCCTGGGACTCACCGGCAAAAGCGGCCATCAGATTTTCCTGGGTCTTGCTCATGGGAAATTCTCCTTATGGTTGGAGGCGCTTGCGCGCCCTTCGTTATCAAGAACAATTCCTGTTTAGAGAAATTTGCCCGGCTTGTAAAGCATTTTTTTTCATTTTTTGCTTTTTCCCGGAACATACTGCTCTTTTCCGGGAAATAAGACCGCCGCGCGCTCTGTCAATGCCGACGCTTGCGGTACGCGCCTGACCGGGCTACAAAGCCGCATGAACCGCTATCCCATACCCGCCGCCGGCGCGGAACAGCCCTGGCGCACCGAACTTGTCATCCGTCGCAGCCGCTTCATCACCCATTGCGCGCATACGCCCGGCCCCGAAGCCGCCCGGGCATTTATCGAGAGCATACGCCGCGAGCATGCCTCCGCCACGCACAACTGCTGGGCATTTGTGGGCGGCGCTCCGGGGCACAGCGGACAGGTGGGCTTTTCCGACGACGGCGAGCCGCACGGCACGGCCGGACGCCCCATGCTGCAGGTGCTGCTGCACTGCGGCATCGGTGAAATCTGTATGGTCGTCACCCGCTACTTCGGCGGGGTCAAGCTCGGCACCGGCGGCCTTGTGCGCGCCTATCAGGATTCCGTGCGCGAGAATCTCCAGAATCTGCCGCAGGCCGAACGCGTGCCCAGCCTTGTTCTGACCGTCAGCCTTGCCTATGCCCATGTGGACAAGGTGCGCCGTCTGCTCCCCGAGTTTGAGGCCGTTGTTCTTGCCGAAGACTACGGAGCCGAGGCATGTCTGCGGCTGCGGCTGCCCGAAGCCCTCCAGATCCCCTTTGTCGATGCCGTTGCCGCCCGGACGGACGGACGGGCCGTCTGTCGCATCATCGAGGACGAAGCCTGATTCCAGCCGCGTGCCCGCGGACGCTTCCAAGGAGCTTGTTTATGAAAAAAATGCTGACGATTGCGGCAATTGCTTTTCTGGGTACGCTGCTCTGCGCCTCCGTGTCTCCGGCTGCCGAAGTCGTCAATACAAGATTCTTTATCTTTACCATTCCTGACGGCTGGAAACATCAGTACAAGCCCGCCTGGCGGAACAACGGCATCCTCGCCGTCCTTGCCCACCATACCAGCGAAGAAAACGCCGTGAGCGTGATGATCTTCCACGGTTCCCGACCGGCCAGGGAGCTTGCCGACCAGACCCTGAACAAAATGAAAACGGCCGGTTTTACAACTACCGGACCAAGGGCCGAAGGCGATATGTATATCGGTGAATTTTCTTTGGGCCCTTACAGCGGCATCTGCTACACCGGCTCCAGCGACAAGTTCGCCAGCGTCATCACCATTCTGGGCCCCTCGCCCGAAAACGCCAAAAAAATGCTGCGGGAAAACTTCAAACCCTGCGAGCCCGACGCCACCGCCGGGCTCTTCCCTTCTTCTTTCTAGGCTCAGGACTCATTACTGTTTTCTTCCCCCTCAAACTCCCCCATCTTCCCCAAAACCCGCACGCGACATGCAGGCAGGCATTGTTTTTTACATATTACCCCACAGAAAAACAGCTCTTGATAATGAGTCCTGCCCCTGGAGCATTTTCCGTTTGAAACGCTTCGCGTTCCAAACCATACGGCCTGTCGTTTCGGGGGGAAATGACGTTTTTCCGCTCACTTCGGGCCGGGCGGCGTCGTGCCGCCGCCTTGTGTTTCACCTTTTTCAAAGTTGAAACGCTCTAAAAGAAGCAGGCCCTGTGCCTCCAGGAGATTTTCCTGTGCCTTTTCCGCCAATGCGTACGAACGCATCCGTAGTCTGAAATAATATGTAAGACCTCGAAAATAATATATCTTACCCCCTGCTTCGGGCTTGCCTGCCGGGGAAAATGGCAGTACCTTCCCAGAAAAATCCCTAAGGAGCTTTTTTTATGAAAAAAGTGCTGACGATTGTGGCGTGTGCTTTTCTGGGCATGATGCTCTGTGCCTCCGTGTCTTCGGCTGCTGAAGCCAAGACCGAATATTTCACCCTCACCCTTCCTGACGACTGGAAACAGCCCAAGCCCACGCAGAAGGCCAACGGCGCCACCGCCACCATTGTGGTGAACACCAAAGACAGAACCGCCGTGAGCGTGACGATCACGCCCGTTTCCCTCCCGGCCAGGGAGCTTGCCACCCAGACCCTTACCAATATGAAGACGGGCGGCTTCAAGACCACCGAACCCAAGGCCGTGGGCGACTTCTATGTCGGCGAATTTTCCAAGGGCCCCGCCAAGGGCGTCAGCTACTTCGGCTCCAACGGCAAGGTCGGCAGCGTCATCACCGTTCTGGGCTCCACGCTCGACAGCGGCAAGAAGCTGCTGAACGAGAACTTCAAGCCCAACGACGCCAGGCTCTTCCCCTCTTCCTTCTAATTACGCCCTGCGGGGCCGTTGCGTAACGCAGGATCAGAAATCGTCCGCATCCTGATAAACACTCCCCCGTTTTTGCGACTTCCGCCGCCCGGGAAACACTCCGTTTCCCGGGCGGTTTTCCTGTGAGGCTCCCGTTTTGCTCCGCGGACTTCCGGCACAGGCGACACAGGGCGGCACTGCCGCATTACCCCAAACTTTCCTTTGCCTTTTCCGCCAAAAGGACGCACAATCGGCACGCGCCGTGCCCGCCGCACGGCGCGTTACGGGAACTTCTAGCCTGTGCAGAACCGCCATGAACAGTTTTCTTGCCGCTCTTGTCATCTTGTTGTGCAGTGCGACGCTGACCGGCATTCTGGCCCTGCTGCCGCTGACGGACGAGCGGGCGCGCTGGGCGCGCCTCGCGGGGGCCGGGGGAGCGGTCCTGGCTTCGCTGGCCGGCCTTGCCGGTGTGTTTTTCCAGCTGGGACAGGAGCCCGTCACGGCCGCCGTGCCGTGGGGGCTGCCCTTCGGCAGCGGCATTGTCGGCCTTGACAGTCTGAGCGCACTCTTTCTCCTGCCCGTTTTCGGCCTCGGCCTGACCTGCGCCTGCTCCGGCCATATTGCGCTGCGTCACATCCCGGCGGCCGAACATAATCAGCCCGCGCACTGGTTCTTCTTCCTGCTGCTGCTGTTCGGCATGGCGCTGGTGATGAGCGCCCGCGATGCCGTGCTCTTTCTGGTGGCCTGGGAAATCATGTCCCTGTCGCCCTTCTTCCTTATTGATTTCAACGACGAGGACGGCAACGTCCGCGACGCGGCATGGGTCTATCTCGTGGCGGCGCATCTGGGCGTCGTGCCGCTTATGGCCTTCTGGGCCTTCCTCTGGCAGCAGGGCGGCGCCACGGACTTTGCCGCGCTGGCGGGCGTGGGCGCGCAGCTCGGTCTGCCTCTTCTGAGCACGCTCTTTCTGCTCTCGCTGATCGGCTTCGGAGCCAAGGCCGGTCTGATGCCCCTGCACGTCTGGCTGCCGGAAGCCCATCCCGCGGCCCCCAGCCATATTTCCGCCCTGCTCTCCGGGGCCATGATCAACGCCGGTCTGTACGGCATGATCCGCAGTCTGGACTTCTTCGGTCCCCTGCCGGAAACACCGGGCTGGTGGGGCTGGCTGGTGCTGATCATGGGTATCGCCACCGGCTGCGTGGGCATTCTCAAGTCGCTGGCCCAGAGCAACATCAAACGGATGCTGGCCTATTCCAGCGTGGAGAACATGGGCATCATGCTGATCGGCTTCGGCACGGCCCTTGTGGGCGCGCAGCAGGGCAACGCCGGGCTGACAGCCCTGGGCTTTGCCGCCTGCCTGATGCACATGCTCAATCATGCCTCCTTCAAGGGGCTGCTTTTCCTCTGTGCCGGCGAAGTTCTGCACGCCACCGGCTCCGTGCGCATGGAGCAGATGGGCGGTCTGCAGAAGCGTATGCCGCTGGTCGGCGCGGCCTTTGCGCTGGGCGCGGCCTCCATTGCCTGCCTGCCGCCCTTCAACGGCTTCATGGGTGAGTTTTCTCTGGTGCTGGCCCTGCTGGACGGCGCGCGCACGCCCGTCCCCGAAACTTCGCTCGGCCTGCTCTTTTCGCTGGTGGCCGTGACCTTTATCAGCGGTCTTGCCCTCGTCGCCTTTGCCAAGGTCTACGGCATCACCTTTCTTGGCGAACCGCGCAGCGACATTGCCCGTTCGCCGCACGCGCCGTCCGCCCGTTCGCTCTGGCCGCTGGCCCTGCCCGCCCTGGCCTGCATCGCCGGAGGTCTGGCCGGACCTCTGCTGCATGATGCCGTCGCTCCCGCCGCCCGGCTGCTGGCGCAGCAGCTCGTCCCGGCCGGGGGCACGCCCGCGGGCGCGCTGGAAAGTGCGCGCGCAAGTCTGTCCACGGCGACAATGGCGGGCTGGCTGCTGCTTCTGCTGACCGTCGCGGCTCTGGCCGCGCGCCGTCAGCTTTTGCGCGGCCGCGTCAGCAGCGTGCCGACCTGGGGCTGCGGTTATC
>CAMBWG010000105.1 GCA_945871415.1 uncultured Desulfovibrio sp. | reverse complement strand
TGCTGGTCTCCGGCCCTTCCGGGCGAAGAGCATTTTTCCCTTAACATCGCAAGGATTCTTATGAACAACAAGATCCACAAAATACATATGGTCGGCATCGGCGGCGCCGGAATGAGCGGTATTGCCGAGGTGCTGCTGAATCTCGGTTACAGCGTTTCCGGATCGGATATGAGCGATTCGGCTGTGGTCAAGCATCTGCGTTCGCTCGGCGCCACTGTGGCCGTGGGACATGCGGCGGAAAATCTGGGTGACGTGCAGGTGCTGGTCAGATCCACGGCCATAGCCGAAGACAATCCTGAAGTGGTGGAAGCGCGTCGCCGCAATATTGCCATCATTCCCCGCGCGGAAATGCTGGCGGAACTCATGCGGCTGCGTCAGGGGGTGGCCATTGCCGGCACGCACGGCAAAACCACGACGACATCCTTCACGGCATCTATTTTTGACGCCGCCGGACTTGATCCCACCGTCATCATCGGCGGCCGTCTCAATGCCTACGGTACCAACGCGCATCTGGGGCATGGCGACTACCTGATTGCCGAGGCCGACGAGTCTGACGGCTCCTTCCTCTGCCTGCTGCCGATCATTAATGTGGTGACCAATGTGGACGAGGATCATCTGGATCATTACGGCACGCGCGAAGCCATCGACGATGCCTTTGTGGCCTTCATGAACAGCGTTCCTTTTTACGGCATCAACGTGGTCTGCGGCGATGATCCCGGCGTGCGCGCGCTGCTGCCGCGCGTCAAGCGTCCCGTCATGACTTACGGCTTTGCGGCGGACAACGCTCTGCGGGCCGTGCCGCTGGAAAGCGGCGCCGTCAGCCGTTTTTCCGTATGGCAGAACGGCGAGGAACTGGGGGAAGTGCGTCTGCCCCAGCCCGGACGGCATAATATTCTGAACGCGCTTGGCGCCATCGGCGCGGCTCTGTCGGCGGATATTGCCTTTGCGGACTGCGCGCGCGGTCTGGGTTCATTCGGCGGCGTGGGGCGGCGCTTTGAATACAAGGGCGAACGCGACGGCGTGACCGTTATTGACGATTACGGGCATCATCCGGCGGAGATCGCGGCCACGCTGGCGACGGCGCGGCAGGTCTTCCCCGGGCGGCGTCTGGTGGTGGCCTTCCAGCCGCACCGTTTTTCCCGGACGCAGGCGCACTTTGGTGAATTCTGCAAGGTATTCGATACCGTGGATCAGGTGCTGCTGACGGAAATTTATGCGGCTTCGGAAAAACCCATTCCCGGTGTTTCGGGCGAAAGTCTGGCCCAGGGCATGCGGCAGGTGTCGGAAACCCCCGTGGCCTACTATCGGACCATCCCTGAACTGGCGGCGGCGCTGCCCGAATATCTGCGTCCGGGGGACGTGCTGCTGACGCTGGGCGCGGGAACCATCACCCGTGTCGGTCCGCTCTATCTTGAAGGAGCTCCGCATGCGTGAGCTTATCCGGCCGCTGCTGTCCGAGCGGACGACCCTGCATCTGGGGGGGCCCGCTCTGGTGGAACTCCAGCCTGAAAACGAGGAAGAGGCACAGGCCCTGCCCGAACGCGTACGGCATTGGGGCGGTAAACCCTATATCATCGGCGCGGGCAGTAATCTGCTGGTACGTGACGAGGCGCAGCCTTTGACGCTGATCCGGCCCCGCTTTTGCGAAGGGCCGGAGATTGTGGGCGAAGAGGGCGACCGCGTGTTCGTCCGTGCGGGGGCCGCTGTGCCGCTGCCCCGCCTGCTGCGCTTCTGCGCCGCGCAGGGGCTGGGCGGGCTGGAGGGTCTTGTGGGGATTCCGGGCAGTGTGGGCGGCGCTGTTTCCATGAACGCGGGTTCCTTCGGCGCGGAAACCTGCCGCTGTCTGCATTCCCTGCGGGTATGCGTTGACGGAAAGCTCGAAGAAGTGCCCGGCATTGCTATTAATTATGGTTATCGCACCTGCGAACTGCCTCTGCGGAGCACTTTGCTGCCTCCGGTAATTTTGTCTGCCACTTTTGGCTTGACCAGAACGCAAAGGAATGTCATCACAGCACTACTTCGTCACAACTTTTTCAAGAAAAAATCTACACAGCCTGTTACGGCCTGGAGCGCCGGGTGTGTTTTTCAAAATCCGCCCGGGGCTGCGTCTGCGGGCAAGCTGCTGGACGAGGCCGGATTCAGGGGCAGACGTCAGGGGGGGATGGCTTTTTCCTCCATGCACGCAAACTTTCTGATTAATGAAGGCAAGGGGAGCGCCGCTGCCGCGCTGGCTCTGATTGACGAGGCTGCGGAGTGCGTGCTGCAGCGATTTGGCATTTCCCTGAAGCTGGAAGTCAGGATACTATTGTGACGTTGTTCGGCAAGAATAAGCGTGCGGCACGCAATACCTACACGCGCAAGAGCGCTCGTCGCCCGGAAAAAAGCGAAGGCGAAGGGCGCTTGCGGCGTGTGCTGCGCAAAATCGGCGGCCTGTTGCGGCGGCGCGAAAAGACCCCGCGCAACGAGGCGCGCGAGCGTGAAAAAGACGCTCCGCGCTCCAGAAGCGGATTACACAGAGCCGCTGTCCTGGTCCTTCTGCTGGTTCTGGCGGCGGGGATGCTGTTTGGCGCATGCCGGTTGTCTCTGTGGCTGTACGGGCAGGCGACGTCCAGCAGCTTCTTTGCCACGCGTCATATCGACATCTCCGGCAATGTGCGACTGACGCGCGACATGGTGCTCGAATATGCGGGTATCAGGGAAGGCGACAACTGCCTTGCCGTGGGGATCAGCGATATAGAACGCCGTCTGCGGGCTACGCCCTGGGTGGCCGAGGCCTCCGTCAAGCGTCTTTTGCCGGATCGCTTTGTCATCCGCCTGAAGGAACGCATGCCGTCCTTCTGGGTGCAGAAGGACAAGACCCTGTATTATGCCAACGAGCGGGGCGAGATCATTGCTCCGGTGGAAAGCGAAAACTTTCTGTCGTTGCCGACGCTGCATCTCGAAGCGGATACGGAAGCGTCCCTGCCGTATCTTGCGCGTCTGATGACGGATATGCAGAGCGGCGGTCTGCCGGTGGAGGCCAGCGCCATTGCCTCCGTGTCCGTCAGCGCCGCCAAGGGGATTGAAGTCTATCTTGAAGATCGGGAATTGCGGCTTTCCATTGCGACGGACGACTGGGCCGGCAATATTGCCCGGCTGGGCGTGACGCTCAGCGATCTGGCACGGCGGCAGGAGCTGCGCTATGTGCGCGAAGTCCGGGCTTCGGACAACAGCGTATGGGTTATCTTGAACAGGGCGGCAGGGTAGGCGCAGCTGCGCGATGCCGGGGTATTTTTCCGCGCTTTCTCACGGGTGCAGGGGTGATGTATGAACAAATCCGAGCTCATTGTAGGCCTCGACATTGGCACGACAAAAATTTGCGCTGTAGTGGGCGTACTGGCCGAATCCGGCGTTGTGGAGGTCGTGGGCATCGGTACTGCCGACTGCGCGGGCATGCGCAAGGGGGTAGTGGTCAACATCGAGCAGACGGTGCGTTCCATCCGTACGGCTATTGAGGCGGCCGAGCTCATGGCCGGCTGCGAGATTCGTTCCGTCTACGTGGGCATTGCCGGGGGCCATATCAACGGCATCAACAGTCACGGGGTCATTGCCATCAGCGGTGGCGAGGTGACGCAGCGCGATATTGACCGGGCGCTGGATGCGGCCCGGGCCGTCAATATTCCTGCCGACCGCGAAGTGATTCACATCCTGCCGCAGGAATATATTGTGGACAATCAGCGCGGCATTGCCGATCCGCTGGGTATGGCGGGCGTGCGTCTGGAAGTGAAGGTGCATATCGTGACCGGGGCCGTGTCCTCGGCACAGAATATTGTGCGCTCCTGCCACCGCAGCGACATCGAAGTGTCGGACATCGTCCTGGAATCCCTGGCTTCGGCCAAGGCTGTGCTGACCGACGAAGAACGGGAAATCGGCGTGGCGCTGGTGGATCTGGGCGGCGGCACGTCCGACATCGCCATTTTCGTCAACGGTTCCATCAAGCATACGGCGGTGCTGGCGCTGGGCGGTCAGAATCTTTCCAACGACATCGCCTTTGGTCTGCGCACGCCCATGGCCGCTGCCGAACGGATTAAGGAGCGCCGCGGCTGCGCGCTGACGGATCTGGTGCGTGACGACGAATACATCGAGGTGCCCAGCGTGGGCGGGCGCGAGTCGCGGCGGCTCTCCCGCAGGGTGCTGGCGGAAATCTGCGAACCGCGCATGGAAGAGATTCTGCGTCTCGTGGATCAGATCATTGTCCGTTCGGGCTACAAGGATATGATCGGCGCTGGTGTCGTGCTGACCGGGGGGGCTTCCCACATCGAGGGCTGTCGCGAACTGGGCGAGGAGGTTTTCAATCTGCCTACGCGCATTGGCTATCCCCGCAATGTGGGCGGTCTGAAGGATGTGGTCAATCATCCCAAATTTTCCACCGCCGTGGGACTGCTGCGCTACGGAGCGGAAAAGGAAATGTCCGGTCAGAAGAAGTTTCCGACGTCCCGTAACGAAACCGGCATTTTTGAAAGCGTGCTCAAGCGCATGAAAAAGTGGTTTGCAGATATTTCCTGATTGATTTATCCGGATCAGAAACGAGGTTGATGTCGCCTTTTCGGGCGAATCCTTCCCGACGACAGTGCAGGGAAGAGCGTCATCCTTGAAAAAAGATGAGCAGGGTACGACCCCATGCTGTCGTACCCTGCTCTCTTTCGCGCCGTGCGCCGGATATACCGGTGCTTTCACGGTGAACGGCAGGGGACAGGTACGCTGAAGCGGAAGGCGTTATTCTTGTAACGTTTTGATTTTACAGAGTGTAAGAGTTCCTTCGCGGTGTGAATGCCGGTCTTCGCTTCGCGAGAAATGAAGCTCTTAAACTGGTTGCAGTTCCCGGCAAAAAAGCGTACTTTTCAAAAACAAGCTAGAGTTTTTCTACACATAGCAGCCAGGGAAAAATTCCGGCAGCGCAGGATCGCCGCGTGGGGCACTTTCGGGGCGGTCTTCTCTTTAGCGGGCAAACGGGTATTTTACAGAGAGAGGAAACCATGACGCAGTCCATCGTTGACGATATCGACACCTCCATGGCAAGCAACGCCAAGATCAAGGTTATTGGCGTTGGGGGAGGCGGCGGCAATGCCGTGCAGCACATGATAGATTCCGAGCTGCGCGGCGTGCAGTTCGTCTGCGCCAATACGGATCTGCAGGCCCTGAATCGCAGCCGTGCGCCGTTCAAGGTGCAGCTTGGCGAAAAACTGACCAAGGGTCTCGGTGCGGGCGCCAATCCGGCCGTGGGGCGCGAGGCGGCCCTGGAAAGCGTCAACGCCATCCGGGAAGCCATCGGCGACGCCGATATGGTGTTTGTGACCGCCGGTATGGGCGGCGGTACCGGGACCGGCGCCGCGCCTGTCGTGGCGCAGGCCGCCAAGGAACTGGGCGCGCTGACCGTGGGCGTCGTGACCAAGCCCTTCAGCTTTGAAGGCTCGAAACGCAGCCGCGCCGCCGAAGACGGCATTGAAGATTTCAAACAGCACGTGGACTGTCTGATTACCATTCCCAACGATCGTCTGCTCACTTTCTCCGGCAAGAAGGCGCCGTTCCGGGAAATGCTGCAGCGCGCCAATGAAGTGCTGTACTATGCGGTCAAGGGTATTTCCGACGTCATCGTCTGCGAAGGTCTGATCAACCTTGACTTTGCCGACGTGCGCACCACCATGTCCGAAGCCGGCCTGGCCCTCATGGGTACCGGTCTGGCTTCCGGTGAAAACCGTGCGCGCGACGCCGCGCAGCAGGCCATCTCCAGCCCGCTGCTGGAAGATGTGTCGCTCGAAAGCGCCAAGTCCTTGATCTACAATATCACGGCAACCATGGATATCGCCGCCGACGAAATCGCGGAAATCGGCGAAATCATCCATGCCGCCGCTCCCGAGGACTGCAACATCATCTTTGGTGTCGTCTTTGACGAAAACATGGGCGATGATCTGCGCATTACCGTTATCGCTACCGGTATCGAGCCGGTGCTGGCCCCGTCCATTGACCTGCCCGGTAATGCGACCGTCACCCAGTTCAGCAATAAGGACAGTCTTCAGACCAGCGCCCGCCGCCTTGCTGTTTCCCGCCCTGCGGAAAGCCGTGAAGAAGCGCGCGCTGCCGATACCCGGAGCATGTCCTTTGAGCCCCGCCCTAAGCGTCGCGGCGACTTCGAGCTGCCTACGGCGGATCGTCTGCCGCAGCATCGTCCCGGCCATGAACAGTTCGTTTTTGACGAAGACAATCTGGAAATTCCCACTTTTCTGCGGACGCAGGCCGATTAGCCCTGTGCGCCGTAAGGCTCCTCTGTTGCACAAGACAGAAAGGCAGCCTGCACTACCGTAGAGTATCATTTTTCAGGGCTTCTCCTCTTCGGCCCTGAAATGCCCGCCGGGAGGTCTCATCGGGAGACCTCCTGTGCGGGGCGTTTTTTTCTCTTCTTGCGGAGACAGCAGTTATGTACTTTGCTCCCCGTCAGGCACAGACGACTCTGCCTTGTCCTCATTGTACCGGGAAACTCCAGATTGCCCGGACCTGTCATGAAGCCTATATGCGCTGCCCGGAATGCGGCCGGCGTTTTCCTCTGCAGGAGTTCATCTCCAGGGCAGATGATGCCATGGAGCATTTTCTTGAAAGCCTGTATGTGGATCGCGTCTAGAGCATTTTCAGTTTGAAATGCTCCGCATTTCAAACCATACGGCCTGTCATTCTTCGCGGAAAAAGTGCGGTTTTTCCGCGAAGAACGACAGGCGGGCCGCGCTGTGTCGCCGCCTCGCGTCTTATTTTTTTCAAAGATAAAACGTTCTGGAGCTTTTTTATACCGGGGCGGTTGCTGACGCAAAAATGTCTGGCAGCCGTCCCTTTTGTATACAGAGAAAGTGTTTTAGGAAGCTATTCCCTGTCGGGGGCAGGAGAACTTTGGTCTCAAAAGAGCCCCTCCCTTCCGTCATTCTGCGCAATGCGCAAAAATTGCAGAAAGTCCGCTGCGCGCTGTTCGCTGTAATAGCGTGCGCCGGACTGCACAAAGCCCACGTGCCCGCCATGCGGCGCTATTTCCAGATACAGATGACGGTTCCGCTCGGCTTCCCGGCTGGGATAGCATTGCGGCGAGCAGAAGGGATCGTCGGCCGCAAGAAGAAGATAGACGGGCACGCCGATGCCCGGCAGATACTGGAGGGCGCTGTTGTCGCGCCAGTACGCCTGCGCGTCGGCATAGTCGTACAGGGGGGCGGTAAAGCGACCGTCGAATTCCGCAAAGGTGCGGAAGTGTTCGATGCCTTCAA
>CAMBWG010000104.1 GCA_945871415.1 uncultured Desulfovibrio sp. | reverse complement strand
CGTGGTCTTCGTGGCCGCTCCCGCCGGTCTGCTGGCCAAGCTGACGCCCGACTACATGAACACGACCTTCTGGATCGTCGTCATCTTCGCCTATTACTTCCTGGCGACCATCATGCCCATCGACAAGATCATCGGCCGTCTGTATCCCCTTTTCGGCGCTGTGCTGATCATCATGGCCGTGGGCATGACCGTCACCATGTTCACCAGCGGCTGCGAGTTCTACAACTGGGCTTCTTTCCCCAATAATCATCCTAAGCAGCTGCCCATCTTCCCGCTGGTGTTCATCACCATCGCCTGCGGCGCGCTGTCCGGCTTCCACGCCACCCAGTCGCCCCTCATGTCCCGCTGCCTCAGCAATGAGCGTCAGGGCAAGGCCGTCTTCTACGGCGGCATGGTGGCCGAAGGCTTCATCGGCCTTGTGTGGGCCACGGTGGGCATGACCTTCTACACCAGCCCCGAAGCTCTCGCCGCCGCCGGCGGTCCCGCCAACGTCGTCAACGATACGGCCATCGCCCTTATGGGTTCCTTCGGCGGCGTCCTCGCCATTCTTGGCGTTGTCGCCCTGCCCGTCACTTCCGGCGACACGGCCTTCCGCGCCGCCCGCCTGACCATTGCCGAAGTCTTCAACTTCAAGCAGGCCGCCATCACCTCCCGCCTGCTGGTTGCCGTGCCGCTCTTTGCCATCGGCATCGTGCTGGCCATGGTCGACTTCAACATCATCTGGCGCTACTTCGGCTGGGCCAACCAGACTCTGGCCATGATCGTGCTCTGGGCCGGTGCGGCCTACCTGTACCGCAAGGGGCGCTTCCACTGGATCTGCACGGTTCCCGCCACCTTCATGACCGCCGTTGTCGTGACCTATATCTGCTTTGAAAAGAATATGGGCTTCGGCATCGACATCACCATCTCCAACTGGATCGGCATCATCGCCGCCGCAATCGCCCTTGTGGCCTTCCTTGTCATGGGCAAGAAGCCCATTCCCGGCGCTCCCACCGACTGCTAAGCGATCCGTCCCGCATACGGACTGACAAAACAGGCCCCCGGCATGACATGCCGGGGGCCTTCGTCATTCTCGCGCAAAGCAGCCCAAATTTTCCATGCGCTCATGAGAGCATTTTCAGTTTGAAACGCGTTGCGTTTCAAACCATACGGCCTGTCGTTTCACGGAAAAAGCGTGTTTTTCCGCTCTCTTCAGGCCGGGCTGCCGTGCCGCCGCCTCGCGTTTTACCTTTTTCAAAGGCAAAATACGCTGCAGCACAGAGCAATATCTATTTTTCCGGCGTAACGGCGGAAGAACTGACAAGGCGCTCCCCGTCCCCGCGTTCGCAGGCCGCCAGATATTCTTCCTGAAAAAGGCACATCCGCGTTGCGTCATGATAACGCCCGTTGACAAAAAACTCCTGAATCAGTTCTCCTTCCACCCGGAAACCCAGCTTCTTATAGACGGAAATAGCCTTGGCGTTGTCGTTGTCCACAATGAGATAAATCTTGTGCAGATTGAGAACGCCGAAACCGTATTCCAACGCCAGCCACATAGCCCGGGCCGCAAGCCCCTTGCCCTGATATTCCGGCGAAATGATAATCTGAAATTCCGCCCGCCGATGGATAAGGTCTATTTCCACCAGCTCCACGAGCCCGGCCTTGCGCTCGTCGCAGACCACGACAAAACGACGTTCCGTCTGATCATGAATATGCTCGTCATACAGCGCGCTCAGCTCCACAAAGGTTTCGTAGGGTTCCTCAAACCAGTAGCGCATCACTGTGGCATTGTTATTGAGCTGATGCACAAAGGCCAGATCCTCCCTTTCAAGAGGACGCAGCGTAACCTTCCTGTCGTTCACCATAACGGCTCCTGCAATAGCGAATATACCGGCGACCGCGCCGCCATCACCAACGTTGGCCCGGAGCATTGTCAGTTTGAAGTGCTTTGCATTTCAAACCATACGGCCTGTGGTTTCGCGGGAAAAACACGGTTTTTCCACTCTCTTCGGGCCGGGAGGCGCTGTACCGCCGCCTCGCATTTTGCCTTTTTCGAAGGCAAAATGCTCTACGCCTGTTCATGACGGTATACGCCCGGAGAAAGGCTGTCGAGAGGCCCGACGCCGCACAGTCGAAAAAAGGAGAGAAAAGCCCGCAGCTCTTCTCTCCTCTGTTCCCCCTGATTCAGGGCCGTGTTGTTGCCGCTCCTGGAGCATTTTCAGTTTGAAACGCTTTACGTTTCAAACCATGTATTCTTTCGCGAAAAAAGCACGGTTTTTTCCACACGTTGAGCGGGGCGGCGCTGTGCCGCCGCCTCGCGTTTCACCTTTTTCAAAGTTGAAACGCTCTATTTCACACCGACGACAGTAAAACCGGCTTCAACAATGGCCGCCTTCATGGCTTCCACATCGGCATTGTCGTGCGTCACGACGGCATTCTTGTTTTCAAGACTCACGGACACATCGCTGACGCCGCTGACGGCCCGCAGGGCCTTTTCGGCGGAGGCTGTGCAATGACCGCAATTCATGCCGTTGATGTCTATGATGGTCTGCATGCTGTGACTCCTGTGTTGCTGAGGTTCAAGAGAAATATCCGTCGCCGCGGCGACCGCTCCGGTGACATAGCGGCTTTTGAAGAAACGCAGCCGCAGGGCATTGCTGACGACGCTCACGGAACTGCAGCTCATGGCCGCCGCCGCGATCATGGGATTGAGTGTCAGGCCGCAAATGCCGTAAAGCGCGCCCGCCGCCACCGGAATACCGACAATATTGTAAAAGAACGCCCAGAAGAGATTCTGCCGGATGGTACGCATGACGGCGCGTCCGAGTTCCACCGCCGTCACCACATCCCGCAAGTCGCTCTTCATCAGCACGACGTCGGCGGACTCCACGGCGATGTCCGTTCCCGCCCCTATGGCAATGCCCACGTCGGCCCGCGCCAGAGCGGGCGCATCGTTGATGCCGTCTCCCACCATGGCGACCTTGTATCCCTGCGCCTGAAGGGTCCTGATTTCCCGCTCCTTATCCTGCGGCAGCAGCTGCGCTGCGACGTGCCGGATGCCTGCCTGCCGCTGCACGGCCGCGGCCGTCACCGCATTGTCACCCGTGAGCATGGTCACACGGATACCGAGGGCTTCCAGATCGGCCACAGCCTGCGCGCTGCCGGGCTTGAGCATATCCGCCACGGCAATGATGCCGAGCACTTTGTCATCGGCTGCAAAGAACAACGGCGTCTTGCCTTCGGACGCAAGCGCCTGCGCCCTGTCGCGCAGGGAGTCCGGCAGGACAAGCCCACGCGCCTCCAGCAGGCGGGTATTGCCTGCCAGACACTGTCTGCCGTCCAGACTGCCGCAAATACCCTGTCCGGGAGTCTGGGAAAAGGCCGTTACGTCCGCCGTCGGAAGCCCGCGCCGCTCAGCCTCTTTGACAATGGCCCGGCCCAGAGGATGCTCTGACAGGCGCTCCAGCGACGCGGCCACGCGAAGCAGTTCCGCCGCATCCACGCCGTCGGCCGGAAGAACGTCGCTTATTTCCGGCATACCGCAGGTGACCGTCCCGGTCTTGTCCAGCACCACGGCCGTGATGCCCTGCATGGCCTCCACGGCTTCCGCGGACTTGAAGAGAATCCCGCCTGCGGCACCCCGCCCGGTTCCCACCATGATGGCCGTGGGCGTCGCCAGCCCCAGTGCGCAGGGGCAGGAAATGACCAGCACGGCAATGGCAATGGAAAGCGCAAATTCCAGGTCCTTGCCGAGCAGCAGCCAGACGCAGGCGGCAAGAACGGCAATGGCAATGACTACCGGCACAAAAACGCCGCTTACTCTGTCGGCCAGGCGGGCAATGGGCGCCTTTGACGAGGTGGCTTCATCCACCAGCCGCACAATGCGGGCCAGTGTGGTATCATCGCCCACCCGCAGGGCACGAATGCGAAAATGTCCGGACAAGGCGATGGTAGCGCCCGTCACCTGCGTACCCGGCCCTTTCTCCGCCGGCATGCTCTCGCCGGTAATGGCGGATTCGTCCACAAATCCGGTGCCGTCCAGAACAACGCCGTCCACGGGAAAGGTTTCGCCGGACTTCACCACAAGCACGTCGTCCACGCGCACATCTTCCGCGGCAACGATCATTTCCGTGCCGTCACGCACAACGGTGGCCGTCCGGGGGGCAAGGCTTACCAGTTTGGCGATGGCTTCAGAGGTTTTCCCTTTGGCGCGTGCTTCAAAAAACTTACCGAGCGTAATCAGGGCAAGAATCATGGCCGCGGATTCAAAATAGAGATGCCCGCCCGCACCTCCGGCCGTTGCCGTATCGCCCTGTTCCAGTGCCATGCCCACGGCCAGAATGGACCAGACGCCGGAAAGCGCGGCCGCACCGGAACCAATGGCAATAAGGGAATCCATGTTCGGCGCGCCGGAAAAAAGCGTTTTGAAACCGACACGGTAATATTTCCCGTTCACGATCATGATCGGCAGCGTCAGCAGAAACTGCACAAAGGCGGAAGTCAGCGGATGCGCGGCGGAGCGCAGGACCTCGGGCAGAGGCAGTCCGAGCATGTGCCCCATGGAAATATACATCAACGGCACAAGAAAACAGAAAGACACCAGTAAACGCCGGCGCATGATGCGCAGCTCGTCTGCCTGAGCGTCCGCCCCCCTGTCCGCGGCCCTGCCGCCCCCCTGACCTGCCGCGCCGTCGCAGGGCTGCGCTCCGTAGCCTGCCTGACGCACGGCATCCGCAATCTGCTCCGGAGAAGCGGAGGCTTCGTCGAAGGTCACCTTCATGCTGTTTTTCAGGAGGTTGACCGAGACTTCCGACACACCCGCCACCTGTCGCACGGCTTTTTCCACACGTACCGAACAGGCGGCGCACGTCATACCCGTAACGGCAAACATCGCCTTCCGCATATCCACACCTCTCCGCAAGAGCGACTGAATAAACTAGAGCATTTTTCAGCTTGAAATGCTTCGCATTTCACACCATACGGCCTGTCGTTTCGCAGAAAAGCGTAGCTTTTCCGCTCACTTATGGCCGGGCGGCGCTGCGCCGCCACCTCGCGTTCCGCCTTTTTCAAAGGTAAAACGCTCTAAAGGGAAGATCCCCCGATCCGCCGCGGCATGGCATACGGGGAATCCGGTTGCCTTCAGGGTTCATTTTAGGCATACTTATCTTATTGGCAAGAATGTACTCTATTAATAGTAAGTATCCTAAAAGAAACTATAAAGGAGCTTCTCATGGCCTCATGCTGTCGACAGAGCCCGCCCGATGCCGCAACAACGCCGCAGGGGGGCTGTCATTGTCCTGTGGCAACGACCCTGCGTCTCATCGGAGGCAAGTACAAAGCCCTGATCCTCTGGCAGCTGACACCCGGCGTTCTGCGCTTTTCGCAGCTGCAACGGCTCGTTGCCGGAGCAACGCCCAAGATGCTCACGCAACAGCTGCGCGAACTGGAAGAAGACGGGCTTGTGCATCGGGAGGTTTATCCCGTCGTACCGCCGCGCGTGGAATACTCGCTGACGCCCCTGGGGCATTCCCTGCGTCCCCTTCTGGAATCCATGTATCGCTGGGGCAGCGACTACCTCCGGGGGCGCGGTGTGACTCCCAACTGTGCCATGACTCCCCCGGATTCGGCATAAGCGGGAAGAAGACGGGCAGACGCCGAACACGTTTCAACAAAAAAAACGGCATACCTCTTGCATAGTTATAAAAATATACGCATGGCCCGCACAAGACCGACGGCATGACGTCGGGGGCTCCTTTCCCGAATTTGCGGGGCAGCAAAGAGAGGTATTCATGTCCATCAAAGTAAAATTCATGCTGGGTTTCCTGCTCTGCATCGTCATTTCCGTCGGAGCCGTATCGAGTATTTCCTTCTGGAAGATGAGCGACACAAATCTGACGCTCTATAATCAGGATGCCTCCAATCAGCTCCGCCTTGCCGACATTTATCTGCGGGATTTCTTTGCTTCCCGTATGGAAAAACTGCGCTATCTTGCCACGCTGCCAGCCCTGCAGGAAAGCCCCGGGCAGTTCCCCAGCTTTGCCGCCACCACAAGCGCAACAAATTATGATCTTTCCGCCCTGTCGCCCAAGGGGCGCGAAATTTTCCAGTTGCTGCAGGATCTGCAAAAAACCTCGCCGGATTTTGCAGAGGTCTATATCGGCTTTCCTGACGGCAGTTATGCAACCAGTCTGCCGGGCAGCATCCCGGCGGGATTCAACACGCTGCAGCGCCCCTGGTACAAGCAGAACATGGCCACGCCCGAAGGCGCCTGCATCGGCAATGCCTATCAGTCTCTCACCGGCGAAGTGGTCGTTCCCATTTCCCTGCGTCTGACTTCTCCGAAGGGAGAAACACTGGGCGTCATCGGCGCAGATATCAGCATCAAGAACATCGACGCCATGTTCAAAAACATGAATTTCGGCCAGACGGGTTATTTCGCCATCGTGGACAATACCGGCCGCATGCTCTGTTCGCCGCGTAATCCCGCCCATCTGATGCAACAGGTTGATTCCTTTGCGCCGGAACTCAAGCCCATGCTCGGCCGGAGCATGAACGTCGCCGTGATTCCCTATGACGGCATGGAGCGGCTGACGGGAACCATGCCTACCGTTGCCGGCTGGCACATTATTTCTCTGGTGGATGATGCGGAAATCTCCGATTCCGCCTATACCGCCATCAAGATTGTGCTGGGATGCTGCATCGCCATCATTGTCATTCTGCAGCTTCTGGCGTGGCTGCTGGCCCGCTCCATCTGCGATCCTCTGGCACTTATCATGAAGGCCACCGGCCATGTGGCGCGCGGCGACATGTCGCATATTCCGCCGGACACCGCCTTTTCCGGCGAATTGCTGGCACTGCACTGCAATTTGCGCGACATGGTCGCCGATCTCCTGAAGGCGAAGGAAAAGGCCGCCTCGGAAAGCGCCGAAGCCCAGAGACAGGCCGAAACCGCGCGCAAGGCCACCGAAGAGGCCAACAAGGCGCGGCGGCAGGCCGAGGACGCCAAACGTGAAGGCATGCTCTATGCCGCTCAGCAGCTGGAACAGGCCGTCAATATTATCTCGACCTCGGCTGAGGAGCTCTCCGACACGGTCGCGGAATCCACCAGATCCGCCAAGGCCTCGGCGGACAGACTGGAAGAAGCCGCCACCGCCATGAACCAGATGAACGCCACGGTTCAGGAAGTCGCCCATAACGCCGCAGAGGCTTCTTCCATGTCCTCCACCACCAAGGCTCAGGCGCTGGAAGGGGCGGATATCGTCAATCAGGCGCTGGAAAGCATCCGTCACGTGCATGAGGGTTCGCTGACCCTCAAGGAACACATGACCATGCTGGATCAGCATACCCACAACATCAATCAGATTATGGGC
>CAMBWG010000103.1 GCA_945871415.1 uncultured Desulfovibrio sp. | reverse complement strand
CTTTTACAAGCCACTGATTACCTGTTATAAGGAGCCTTCCAGGTCATTTCATCCAGGGCCAGGCGCACCGGAGCGCCGGCGGGGATGTTTCTGCGCCCCAAATCCCAGGAGCTGTAGGTGGCCTGCTCGCTGACGGCGATTTCATCGGCTCCGGCCGCCAGCATGGCCATGGGGGCCGGGGCGGCGGCCATGGGCTCCGCCTTGTTCGCCATTCGGAGCAGGGGTTGCGGTTGCACCACCCAAGGCCGCAGAGGCAGGGGATCGAGTCCGTTGCCGGGATTGGCCGAGGTCAGGGTCAGTTCCGCGTTGTTCCAGTCCAGGCCCGTGCCCTGAAACACTTCCGCCATCTGAACCACTTTCACCAGGTTTTGAGCGGGCAGGGCGTCAATCCGGTAACTCGGCTTCCAGCCGCAGTTGTTCAGGGTGAAAACGAGACGGGCGCGCACGGTGCCGTCAGTGGCGGGAAAGATTTTGGCCGTGATCCGTTCCACGTCGGCCGGGGCGCCCCCGGCGGCGTCAAGCGCGTTCTGCCAGCGCTCGACGTTGCGTTTCAGCTCTTCGAACCGGGGTTCCAGCGCCGCGCGGGCTTCATGGAGTTTGGCGATGCGCGAAGCCAGCAGCGCGTCGAGTTTTTCGATATCCGCGGCCTGGGCCGACCTGACCGGGGCATTGCCCCACAGGGCAAGACGGGCCTCGGTGGCGGCCAGTTCGCCTTCGACGGCGGCCATGGCCCGCTGCGCTTCGTGCAGGCGATCGCGCAGTTCCGACACGGCCGGGCTGTCGGGAGCCGGGGCGGGCACGGATTCCAGGCTGATCACTGTGCGATCGCGCAGCGTCAGATCCAGGCTTTGCGCGCTTGCCCCCCGCGGCAGCTCGAAGGTCACCGCGCCGTTGAGCGCTTTGAGATCCTTCTCCAGAGTCATGCGGGCCCCGGAAGGATAGACCAGCACGGACAGTCCGGACCCTTCCGCCCGGGCCGCCTGCGGTTCCGCCGCGGCCGCAAGGCTTGCTGCGGGCAGGGACAGCAATGTCAGTACAAACAGGAACACACGGAACATACATCACCCCCGGGGCGTCGGGGCCGGGCCGGCGCTGTTCAGCCGTTTTCCCTGGCTCCGCAGCACTTTTTGTACTTTTTGCCGCTGCCGCAGGGGCAGGGATCGTTGCGGCCGGGCTTGTGCTCGACCCGGGCCGGCGTTTTGGAGGCTTCCTCCGGAACATCGCCGGAATAGGAAAGTTGCTGCGGCTGTTCCTTGTGCTGGAAGGATTCCTGCTGCAAGGGCTCTTCTTCGGGCTGCTGCTGCACGCGCAGGCGGGTGAAAGCGCGGAAGGCGCCTTCGCGGATCCGTCCCAGCATGTCCTGGAACATTTCAAAGCCTTCCCGCTTGTATTCCAGTTTGGGATCGCGCTGGCCGTAGCCGCGCAGACCGATGCCGTCGCGCAGGGCGTCCATGTTGCGCAGATGTTCCTTCCAGGAACGATCCAGCTCTTCCAGCAGGAAGTAGCGCAGAATGTCGCGGTACATGGGCCCGGATTCCGTCTGAAGCTCTTCAAAGATGCGCCGGATGAGGCCTTCACATTCCTCGCGCTGGGGCAGCGGGGCTTCCGCGGGCAGGACGCGGCCGATGTTGAACACGTCCGCAAGGCGCACAAGCACCTTGCCTTTTTCCTCGTCCAGCGTGTCGGCGGAGGCGTGATCAAGGGCGCTGTAAAGGTCGTCCAGAATATCGCCCATGAACTCGCGCAGCACAGGCTCCAGATCCTCTTCCACCATGAAGTCGCGGCGCAGCGAGTAAATGACTTCGCGCTGCTGGTTCATGACGTTGTCGTAATCGAGCAGGGTCTTGCGGATTTCAAAATGATGGGCTTCCACGCGCTTCTGAGCATTTTCCACGGCGCGGGTCACCATGGCGTTTTCAATGGCTTCGCCGTCCCTGAGGCCGAGCTTTTCCATGATGCCCTTGAGGCGGTCGGAACCGAAGAGGCGCATCAGCGTGTCTTCCAGCGAGAGATAGAAGCGGGAGGAACCGGGGTCGCCCTGACGGCCGGAACGGCCGCGGAGCTGGTTGTCGATGCGGCGGCTTTCGTGGCGCTCGGTGCCGAGGATGTGCAGGCCGCCCAGCTCGCGCACGCCTTCGCCCAGCACGATGTCCGTACCGCGGCCGGCCATGTTGGTGGCAATGGTCACCTTGCCCGCCTGCCCGGCCTGCGCCACTATTTCGGCTTCCCGTTCATGCTGCTTGGCGTTGAGGACGCTGTGCGGCACGCCGAGTTTGCGCAGACGCTGGGAGAGCATTTCCGACGTTTCGATGGAGATGGTGCCCACCAGCACGGGCTGGCCCTTTTCGTGCAGTTCGCAGATGGACTGCACGATGGCGTCGAATTTTTCCTGACGGCTGCGGAAAATGAGGTCAGGATAATCCTTGCGGATCATGGGCCGGTTGGGCGGGATGGAAATGACTTCGAGATTGTAAATCTGATGAAATTCCACCGCTTCGGTGTCGGCCGTACCGGTCATGCCCGCCAGCTTGTCGTAGAGGCGGAAGTAGTTCTGGAAGGTGATGGAGGCCAGCGTCTGATTTTCGGCGGCCACGGTGACGCCTTCCTTGGCTTCCAGCGCCTGATGCAGACCGTCGGAATAGCGGCGGCCTTCCATGAGACGGCCGGTAAATTCGTCGACGATGACGACCTGATCATTCTGAACAATGTAGTCCACGTCGCGCTTGAAGATGTGGTGCGCCTTGAGGGACTGAAGAATGTGATGCTGAGCGGTGATGTTGGCCGGATCAAAGAGGTTGTCCACGCGCAGGAGCTGTTCGCAGCGGGCCACGCCTTCTTCGGTGAGCGTGGCCGTCCGGGCTTTTTCGTCCAGACTGTAGCATTCGGGGCCGAGCTGGCGCACCACGGCGTCCATGACGCGATAGAGATCCACGTTCTCGTCGGATGCGCCGGAAATGATCAGCGGGGTTCGGGCTTCGTCGATCAGGATGGAGTCCACTTCGTCGACAATGGCGAAGCTGTGCCCGCGCTGCACCAGCTGCGAGGCATAGAACTTCATGTTGTCGCGCAGATAGTCGAAACCGAACTCATTGTTGGTGCCGTAGGTAATGTCCGCCTGATAGGCGGCCTTGCGCGCCTCGTCGTCCATGTCGTGCACGATGACGCCCACGGACAGACCGAGGAAGTTGTACAGTCTGCCCATCCACTGGGCGTCGCGGCGGGCCAGGTAATCGTTGACCGTCACCACATGCACGCCCCTGCCCGCCAGCGCGTTGAGCGATACCGGCAGCGTCGCCACCAGCGTTTTGCCTTCGCCGGTTTTCATTTCCGCGATCTTGCCGCGGTGCAGCACGATGCCGCCGATGAGCTGCACGTCGTAATGACGCATGCCCATGACGCGGCGCGAGGCCTCGCGCACCAGGGCAAAGACCGACGGCAGCAGTTCGTCCAGTGTGGTTTTGCCTTCGGCAAGGTCGGCGCGGTACTGCGCCATGCGCGCGGCGAAATCTTCATCCGCAAGCGCTTCCATTTCCGGCTCCAGCGCGTTGATGCGCGCTATCACCGGGCGCAGCTTGCGCAGGTAGCGCTCGTTCTTGCTGCCGAATATCTTTCTGAAAAGAAAACCGAACATGTGTTCTCCCGTAAGCGATATGAGGTCGCGCGGACGCGCGTACAGACGGCGTCAGCGACGTCCGCCGTCTCATAATTAAGCCAGAACGCAAATTTGGCAAGCTCCGGGGCGGAATCTGGGGAACGGCGTCCCCCTGCCCGCCGTTTTCCGGCCCGGCCCCGGGGCCGAAGCCGGAAGCGGAACGATGCGCATGTCGCGCTGCCCGGGAGCGGAGTGCGGCTGTGCCGCCGCGGCAGAATGTCTGACAAAAAGCTCCGGAGCATTTTCAGTTTGAAAGGCTCTAACTTCCTGCCGTACCGGGCCGATAGAGCAGACAGAGCCGCGGCGGAGCAAAACCTGCCTGTATTTTGAGCACGGTTCTTGCAAGAGTTTGCGGCGAGGCGGAAAGCTGACGCGGAATTTCCCGGCAGCGCGCGTGCCCGGCGGGGCCGCTTCCGGCCGGGATCTGCCCGCGAGGCCGCGCCTAGGATTCCGTCTTGAAAACGGCCTCGGACTTGATACGATCAAGCAGCTCCGCAAACGTGGCCTTGACATTCTCGCGGATGTCGCCGGCCACCACAAGAAAGAGCAGATCGTCGCCGGGCAGCAGATGCCCCTCGGCAGCTTCGGCCAGAATGGCGAAAATACCCGGGCGCTGTTCCATTTCCGCACAGATGGCGCGTATTTTTTCGCGGTCGGGATGCACGTCCACCGCGTGAACGGTCTCATGTCCCTTGCGGGACCATGCGCGCACCGTGCCGTTGTGAATGAGCGTCATGCCCACGTTTTCGGCAAAGCCGGGGCGTGCCTTCAGTTCCTGCATGGTTTTGTTGATGTCCATGTCATTCTCCTGTGCCTGATAAGACGTCCTTGTCGGTAACAAGACAATGTACAGGACTTGAGCTTCTTTATAAAGGATTTATTCATGGCCAAACTCACTACCCTGCTTGCCCGTCTGCCCGACCATCGCCGCGAAGTGCGTATGAGTACCTACGGCCATGTGCTGTGGGTCTGCTGGCATGGCGTCGTGCCTCCCGCCGTTACGCAGACCCTGCAGAACTACGGCGGCATGCAGGTTGTTTCGGATCACGAGCAGGCGCTGTGGTTCTTCTTTACCGACGACGTATTTCTGGCGCTGGCCCGGCTCACGGTCTGGAGCAACTTCAACGCGCTGCCGGTGACCATCGAACTGATCCCCGGTCGTCTGGTGCTCGACAACAAGCGGGAAATCCTCGTCAACGTGGACGCCGCCCTGCAGGCGCAGGAAATGGTCGTCAGCGAAAAGTTTGAAGTCTGGATTCACCCCAAGAGCCGCGAAGGCAGGAGCGTCCTGCCCGGCATCTCCTTTGCCAAGGCGCACAAGCGTCAGGGCATGACGCAGGTGGAATGGGCGCACATGGAAGTCGATGTGCGCATGCCCTATACCTCCACCCAGAGCTGGTACGCCATTCTGCACCCTCTGGGCAGCCCGCTGGACAAGGAGTATCAGGCCGGCTGGAGCGCCATGCTCAAGTCCGTGGAAGGACTGCTGCAACAGCACAAGATGAAGTTTATCGTGCAGGATGCCTACGTAATGATCTACGTGGAAAACCTGAGCGTCCTGCGCACCTTCATCAAGGATTATCTCCGAACGTTCGACAAGGAGAGCGATTCGCCCAACAAGGGGCCGTACTGGCCCTGCGTCTGCGTGGTGGCCGACCGCAAGAACTATAACTTCAATGCGGAACTGCCTCGCAAGATCGGCCTGCAGTGGGACAAGCTGATGCCCGATTTCCCCTATATGAGCTACCGTAACGCCTACCTGCTGGGTTCCGGCGTGACGGTGCGGGACATCAGTTTCGCCGGGGAGCACGCCAGCATGGACAGCTGGTGCACCGTGCTGCTTTCCGACAACAAGATGAATATCAATTCCATCCCGCTGCTCATGTCCAGCGCGCTGGCCGCCACCACAACGCCCGTGGGCTGTTTCTACTGCGGTCTGCACAATCACACAGCATCCGAATGTCCCACGCGTTCCGCGCCTTCGGAAAACAGCAGCGAAATCTGGGATCGGCTGTCCCTGATCAGTCTCGAAAACCTCAATGCCGGTTTCCGGGATATCGAAACGGCCCTTGCCGCCAGGGGCGTTGACGGCATGAAGGCCATTCTGGACAAGGGCGGCGACAGCGCCGCGCTCCTGCGCGCCGTACTGGCTCTCAACGGCCCGAGCCAGCTGCGCAATGTGCCGCGTCAGTGGCTGTACCGCATGCGCGACAGCGACAACTTCAACGACGATACTCCGGTACGTGACGACAGTCCCGCCTGGGATCTGCTGGACGACTTCGTGTCCCTGCCGCCGGAAAAGTTGTCTGAATTTGAAAAGAACCTGTCGCAGACCATCGCCCGCCATCAGCGCGATCCCCGTCTGCGTACCGTCATGGGCTTCCTGCAGGTGGAGAAGGGCAACTTCGACGGCGCGTCCCTGTCCTTCCGCGAAGCCGCCAGCATGACCGCCGCTCCGGCTCTTCAGGCCTGGAACGAATATCTGATGGGCCGTCTGCTCGAAGAACAGGGGCAGCTTCCCAAGGCGCTGGAGCAGTACCGGCAGGTCCTCAAGATCATGCCTCAGTGGCAGGACGTGCGCTACCGGGAAATCGTCTGCAAGGTCAAAATGGGCTTTACCGAGCAGATGCTAGACCAGATTCTCGATCTGGTGCGCAAGGACCCCTCCTATTTCAACAAGGTGCTCATTGACCCGGCGCTGGAACGCGGCCGGCTGCTCATTCTCAGCGCTCTGTTTGAGCCCTGGGAGGCCGCCCGTCTGCAGGCCGATGAGGAACATGTCGAGCTGAACGCGCTCATAGACAAGCTTGACGCCTGGTTCCCCGAAGATCACCCCGTCCAGATTCAGCTCGGCAAGCGTTTCCGCCATACGCAGCAGTGCACCAGCGTCCAGAACTACATGGCCTTCCTGCGTATCCGCGAGGAACGACCGCTGCTGGAAAAGGAACTGACCGAAAGCATTCACCGCGAAGTCGAGGGGCTGCGCGACCGCTACCGGACCTATCTGGAGCTTCTTCAGGACGTGCGCGACGAGGCGTCGTGGTTCCCCTTCCCGCAGGCGCTCAAGGAGTTCAGCGGCGAATTCAACGAATGCGCCGGTATCATCAACTGGGCCTTTGCCTGTAACTTCAACGATGCCGGAACCTTCCAGCGCGCCGAAGCCGCCACGCCCAAGGTCAATGATCTGCTCCGCAGTCTGCGCAAGCGCCTCAAGATGCTCCGCGTCGTGCGCGACGTGACGCTTTTCTGTCTGACCTCCATCAAGACGTTTGCCTGGATGGAAATTCTCGGCCTGCTGCTCTGCTTCATTGCCGTGCCCCTGATCATCCTGCTCGGCGATCAGCTCAATCTCGGCTGGCTGCGAAGCATGATAGGCGAAAGCCAGTGGGAAATTATCAAGGTCATGATCATGATCGTGACCATTCTCTCCATAGGCGTTTCCCTGCTCATCAGTACCGTCACCTTTGAAGGCAAGCGGGAAAAGCTCCTTGCCGAAGCCCGGGCACAACGAGAACGCGCTCAGCAGATGCGCCTCGAACGCGTTAAGCAGCAACGGCGCATCAGAGACGAAAACGCCCGCAAGGCCGCCGAAGCCGAAGCCCATCGCCGCCTCCTCGAACAAATGCGCGGCGGGCCTTCGCCCAGCGCCAACGATTAGGGAGTGTTTTTGGGGGGAGGGGGAACCCCTCTGCTGGCGCGAGAGGGGTTC
>CAMBWG010000102.1 GCA_945871415.1 uncultured Desulfovibrio sp. | reverse complement strand
TAGATGTCGCCGTAGGGAAGGGCGTCTTCCACGGTCGTGACTTCAAAGCCTTCCATGGCTGCCTGAAGGGCGCAGATGGGGTCAATTTCCGTCACCAGCACGCGCGCGCCGAAGCCGCGCATGGACTGAGCGCAACCCTTGCCCACGTCGCCGTAACCGATAACGACAACCACCTTGCCCGCCACCATGATATCGGTGGCGCGCTTGATGCCGTCGGCCAGAGACTCGCGGCAGCCGTAGAGGTTGTCGAACTTGGACTTGGTCACGGAGTCGTTCACGTTGATGGCGGGGAAGAGCAGCTTGCCTTCCTTTTCGAGCTGGTAGAGACGATGCACGCCCGTGGTGGTTTCTTCGGAAACCCCCTTCACGCGCGCCGCCACTTCATGCCAGTGACGCGGATTTTCCTTGTAGCGCAGGGCAAGGCGGTCGATCACGCACTGGAATTCCTTGTTGTCATAGGTCTTTTCGAGGATGGACGGATCATTTTCCGCTTCCACGCCCTTGTGAATCAGCAGGGTGGCGTCGCCGCCGTCGTCCACGATCAGGTCCGGACCCTTGCCGTCGGGCCAGGTCAGGGCCATTTCCGTGCACCACCAGTACTCCTCAAGGCTTTCACCCTTCCAGGCGAAGACCTTGGCCATGCCCTGTTCCACGATGGCGGCGGCGGCATGATCCTGCGTGGAGAAAATGTTGCAGGAAGCCCAGCGGATGTCCGCGCCCAGTTCGTAGAGAGTCTTGATCAGCATGGCCGTCTGGATGGTCATGTGCAGGGAGCCGGTCACGCGCAGTCCCTTCAACGGCTTCTGCGGACCGTATTTCTTGATGCACTCCATCAGACCGGGCATTTCCCGCTCGGAAAGCTGCATCTCCTTCTTGCCGAAATCGGCAAGGCTCATATCCGCCACCTTGTGATCCAACGAAAGATCAAGAGCCTGAGTCATTGTAAATCTCCTTGAGAAAGTGTGGACGCATCCCCGGCGCAGCCGGCAACCAGCAGCAGCAACGACAGGCCGCGTCCCACAGGTTGACGAGTACAGGACGAAAGACTGAAACCGGCGCGCCGCAGGCCGCCGATCAGCTGCTCTTCATCAAAGCCGAGCCAGCGGTCGCCATAGCGGCTGCGCATGGTTTCGTCATCATGACGAAGAAAATCCGCCACAAACAGACGCCCGCCGGGCGTCAGAATACGGCGCACCTCGCGCAGAACTTCCACAGGATCGGAAAGATGGTGCAGGACAAGATTGATGCAGACGAAATCCGCCTCATGATCCCGCAGCGGCAGATGATCCAGCTCACCGATGCGCAGCGAAAGACGGTTTTCGTTCGTCAAATCAGCAGGCGCAAAACGGCGGCGGCAAATATCCAGCATACGGGCGGAACCGTCCACGCCGACAAGCGTCCCGGCGCGCGGCAGAAGGCGCTCCAGCACCGCGCCGGTGCCGCAGCCGAGATCCACGGCAACCCCGCAATCCCGCGGCACCGCGGCACACACGGCGGCGGGCAGGTCGAACTCCCCGAGCACCTCCCGGTTGAGCTCGTCCCAGTCCTCCGCGATGGCATTAAAGAACTGCCGCGTACTGCGCGCCCGCTCCTCTATGGTATGCGCCGCCGTGCGTAAATCCGCGCTCATGGCGGGATCGGCCTGAATGAACGGCAGCACGGCCCGCAGAAAATCCCGCGCCTCGCCTGCGGGCGCAGCGCAGTAAAAAACCCAGAGACCGTCCCGCCGGGAGGTCAGCAGCCCGGCTTCGGAAAGGATTTTCAAATGCCGGGAAATCCGCGACTGCCCCATATTCAGGATGCGTACAAGCTCGTTGACCGACAGCTCGTAATGCAACAAAATATGCACAAGACGCAGCCGCGTTTCATCGGAGAGAGCTTTGAAATAGGAAAGAGCCATGCCAGCGCCTGCGGATTCGGTTGATGTATCAAATTTGCTTGATGTAAATATTAATTTATCCAGATATAGTCAAGCATTTCCTTGCGCCCGGCATAAAGGAGCCTTTTTCATGAGCAAATCCGAAGGACACAGCCCGACCGGAGCCCGGGAGCGCGCCCTGGATCTGATGCTGCGCCATGCGGAAGCGCGCGAACGCCCCGAAAAGGCCGGACGCAAGCGCGCCGGAAAGACAGCCCCGGCAGCCCATGCTTCGGCTCCGGCCGCACCGCTGGTACAGCCGCGCCCGCAGGCTCCGCAGCTTCCCCCGCCCCCGGCCCGGCGACAGCCCTGGCGCGGCAAACGGGAACTGACCGCCGAGGAACGGGAACAGCGCCGCAAAACAGGTCCTCTGACGTCGGAACGCGTGCTGGACGGGGTCCTGCGCGGGCTGGGCAGCTCGCCGGATCAGGCGCGTCTTTCTCTGCTGTGGCGGCACTGGGAAACTGTCATGGGCGCGGAGCTCGCGCCGCTGGCCCGTCCGTTGGGGCATCGGGACGTCACCCTGCTTGTGGGGGCCGATGACGCCATGAGTCTTCAGGAGCTGCATCTTCAGAGCGACGAGATTCTGGAGCGGGTCAATGCCTTTATGGAAAAGCCCTTTTTCCGCACGGTGAAAGTCTCGCTCATTCTCGGCAAAGCCGAGCTGGATGGACCTCTGCGCCGCGCCGCCGCTTTTGAGGAAGCCTGCCCGCCGCTTCCCCGCTCCGCCGCGGACGGCCGCTATCTTGCCACTATGGACCCCGGCTCTCCGGTTGCCCGGGCTTATGCCCGCTTTGCCGCCCGCCGCCGGTAAACTCCCCACAGGAGCGTCCGGCAGGATCAGGCAAAAATCCGCGCATTCCGTCACTTCTCATCGACACGCCGCGGCCGTATCCTTGCACCGCTGCCGGTGCGACGGCAGCAAGGAGAGCAACGGTATGAGTAAAAATATTCTTGTTATCTCAACCAGCCCGCGCAAGAACGGCAATTCCGCGCTGCTGGCGGAAGAATTTGCCCGAGGCGCGGCGGATGCCGGGCATCAGGTGGAAATCATCACGCTGCACGACAAAAATATCGTTTTTTGCCGTGGCTGCCTGAGCTGCGTCAAAACGCAGCGCTGCGTCATGCAGGACGATGCCGCCGACATCATCGCCCGTATGAAGCAGGCCGACGTCATTGCCTTTGCCACGCCCGTCTACTATTTTGAAATGTCCGGTCAGATGAAGACCCTGCTGGATCGCAGCAATCCGCTGTATACGTCCGACTACGCTTTCCGCGACATCTATCTGCTTGCCAGCGCGGCGGAAAACGACGACAGCGCCGTGGACGGCCCCATAAACGGCCTGAAGGGCTGGATAGCCTGTTTTGAAAAATGCTCCTTCAAGGGCGCTGTGCGCGGCGTGGGCGCAACGGCCCCCGGCGACATCCGGCAGCATACAGCAGTCCTGGAGGCGGCCTATCAGATGGGGAAACAGGCATAAGAAACCATACGCGCACGAAAACAGGCAGGCCTGTCTTTACAGGAACGTCATAGCCTGATAGGCGAAATGGCCCGGCGGCGTGTCGCAACGCCGCCATGTCATTTTCGGAGGTTCGCATGAAGCGCATCGATCTTGGCCCGACGCCGCTCGCCTATCCCCTGCCTGCCTTTCTCGTGGGAACATACGACAGTGAGGGCAGAGCCAATATCATGACTGTAGCCTGGGGCGGCATCTGCTGCTCCGAGCCGCCCTGTATCGCCATTTCCGTCCGCCCGGGGCGCTACAGCCACGATGCCATCCTTGCCCGCAAGGCATTTACGGTCAACGTGCCGTCCGTGGCCCTGGCCGGAAAGGTTGATTTTGCGGGTATGGCCTGTGGAAAAACCAGCGACAAATTCATGGAACTGGGCCTGACGGCGGAGCGCTCTCCCCGCGTGGACGCTCCCTGCGTTGCCCAGTGTCCGCTTATTCTGGAATGCAGCCTGCGCCATACGCTCGAACTGGGCAGCCATACCCAGTTCGTGGGCGAGATCCTCAATGTCAGCCTGCTGGAAGTCTGTCTTGAAGACGGCGCGCCGGATATCCAGAAGATTGATCCGCTCCTCTATGACGGCGGACAAAAACGCTACCACTGTGTCGGCGAGCCCGTAGGCCGGGCTTTTTCCCTCGGCAAACGTTTCATGGGGCGCGGTTAGAGCGTTTTGCCTTTGAAAAGGGCAACATGCGAGGCGGCGATACAGCGCCGCCCGGCCCGGAGTAAGTGGAAAAAACACGTTTTTTCCGCAGGACGACAGGCCGTATGGTTTGCAATGCGAAGCATTTCAAACTGAAAATGCTCCAGACGCTCCGCTCACATCAACGCCGCATCGCGGCCATAAAGAGAACTGCCATGAGCGCATCCAAAGTCTATTTTACCGACATGCGTTGCCCCGTGGGCACCAGCCTGCTGCAGAAGCTTACAAAGCTGATGCACAAGGCGGGCATTGACGCCATTGATATGGAAAGCAAATTCGTTGCCATCAAGCTCCATTTCGGGGAGCCGGGCAATCTGTCCTTCCTGCGTCCCAACTTTGCCAAGACCGTGGCCGATCTGGTGAAGGAAAAGGGCGGTCTGCCCTTCCTCACCGACTGCAACACCCTCTATGTGGGCCGCCGCAAGCATGCGCTGGAACACATGACCGCCGCGCAGGAAAACGGCTATTCGCCCCTGTCCACCGGCTGCCAGATCATCATCGGCGACGGTCTCAAGGGCACGGACGACATCGAAGTGCCCGTGACCGGCGGCAAGCATTTCACCAGTGCCAAAATCGGCCGCGCCGTCATGGACGCCGACATTTTCATTTCCCTGAATCACTTCAAGGGGCATGAACTTACCGGTTTTGGCGGTGCCATCAAAAATATCGGCATGGGCTGCGGCAGCCGCGCGGGCAAAATGGCCATGCACAGCTGCGGCAAGCCGACCGTAGACCCGGAAAAGTGCCGCGGGTGCAAGACCTGCTCCCACTACTGCGCGCAGAACGCCATCAGCTTTGGCGAAGATCACAAGGCCGCCATCGATCACGACAAGTGCGTGGGCTGCGGCCGCTGTATCGGCACCTGTAACTTCGACGCCATCAGCAATGCCGTCGATGCCGAAAGCACCATCCTCAACGAGCGCATGGCCGAATACGCTCAGGCTGTTCTGGCCGGTCGGCCGCACTTCCATATCAGCGTGGTGAATCAGGTTTCGCCCTGCTGCGACTGCCACGGCGAAAATGACGCCGCCGTCGTGCCCGATCTGGGCATCTTCGCCAGCTTCGATCCCGTCGCGCTCGATCACGCCTGTATCGACGCGGTCAACGCCGCCCCCGTGCTGCCCAACAGCGCCCTTGCCCAGTGCGAACACAAGCACAACGACCACTTCACCGACATTCACCCCACCACCCACTGGCGCAGCCAGCTGGAGCACGCCCAGAACCTCGGCCTGGGCAACATGGATTATGAACTGATCACCATCTAGGGAGGCGCTCCTGAAGATGTTTTTTCGGGGGGAAGGAAACCCCCTTGGCTGGCGCGCAAGGGGAGTTTCCTTCCCCCCGTGCCCCCCATCCTTCCCCCAACGCGCTTTAATCTGGAAGATGTAACGCTTCGGGAACGCAGGTGCTTTGCCCATGGCAACCGTCTCCCGGAGCCATCCAGGCAGAAAGAGCCAAACAAGCCCTGCGTCCTGACTGGCTGCACGGCTGCAGGGCTAGAGCGTTTCAACGTTGAAAAAGGTGAAACGCGAAGCGGCGGCACAGCGCCGCCCGGCCCATAGTGAACGGAAAAACCGCGTTTTTTCCGCGAAACAACAGGCCGTATGGTTTGAAATGCAAAGCATTTCAAACTAAAAATGCTCTAAAAAGAGGCCGCCCCGGAATCCTTCCGGGGCGGCCTCTTCGCGTTTACATCCGCGCCGTTTCCGGCCAGGCGGCAATGGCCGCGCGCAGTTCGCCCAGAAAACGACAGACGTGGAACCCGTCGCAAACGGCGTGATGCACCTGTACGGCCAGAGGCAGCATGGCGCTGCCGTTCTGGAGCGTGTATTTCCCCAGCGTAAAAATGGGCGCCAGCCAGGCAAACCCCTTACCAAGATTGAGATTGAAACCGGTAAAGGATTCCCAGGGAATCATGGAAATGGAAAAGATATTCTTCGGCATGTCCGAAAGCAGCTGACGGCAGCCCTGCGCATGCAGGCTGCGATTTTTCTCATATGTCGCCAGAAAGGCCCTGTAGCCTTCGCTGCAATCCCCATGCAGGCAGGAAAAAGTCTCGGTCTTTTCGTCAAACAGGGTGTAGCTCGGGAACAGCGCATCATGGATGCCGGGCCGTCCGTCGTCGTCAAGGGCGTATCTGAACTCCTCATGAGCGTTGACGCCGGCCGACAACAGATAAATAAGAGAAGGATACAGCCTTTCGCCGGCTTCCAGAATGGGCGAGACATCCACGGAAACCGTCATGCTCCAGGTGCAGGGCGTTTCCGTCATAAACTGACGAAACAGGCTCTCCCGCGCCCAGCTCTTTCTGTCTACAAGGCGAAAAGGCATGCGTATCTCCCGGGGCCTCCCGGCCGGAAACAGGGTAAAAAAAACGGGAGCGCCTTACGGCAGCCCCCGATAACACGGAAAATTGTGCGCCAGCTCTGTTCCCATGGCGCAGTGCGCTCGTAGCGCAGAAAACAACAGAGCGAAATCTTGAGCAACGCAGCTCGGCGTTGCGGAGAAGCCTTTTACAGAAAAAGGCACTACTCGTCAAGCGTTTTCTGGGATTCCACAAAAAAGTACCCCGGAAGCCGTTCCGCGCATCGGCTCCCCGGGCAGGCATCCGCGCTTATTCGAGCACTTCCAGATAGCGCACGCCCACATGGACATCGGGACGTTCCGGGTGACGCTTGCCCCGAATCTCGCCGGTAATCCTGACCTTGCTGGCGGGCGTCACTTCCAGCGCGCCAAAGACATGCGGCGGAATGTTCACGGTAATGGCGCCGCTGTCATCCTTGAAGGTGTAGCGGTCCCTGTCCAGATGCTCGGTAATATTGCCCGTCAGCACACAGGTGGTTCCCTCGGGAGCTTCCGAGGCAGCCGTCACGGTACCGACCTGCGCCACGGTCGCGCCGGGCCCGCGAAACCCCGCCCATGCCGGGCTTGCCAGAACAACGAACAGACAGCAAAGCAGTAAGAAGCGCATAGTTCCTCCCTGGTTGCGGCAGAACAGCTCACCTTTGAAAAAGGCAACAATGCGGGGCGGCGGCACAGGCCCCCCGGTCCAAAGAGAGCGGAAAAATCGAGATCTTTCCGCGAAACGACAACCCGTACGGTTCGGGACGCGGGCATCTGCGGAGCCCCTCCGGCAGGACACCCCCGCCGGGAGAACAGCCAAAACAGAAAAAGTCTGTACCGCTCTCGCAGTACAGACTTTCTTCATTTTTAGTGGCGGAGAGGGAGGGATTTGAACCCTCGATACAGCTCA
>CAMBWG010000101.1 GCA_945871415.1 uncultured Desulfovibrio sp. | reverse complement strand
CTCAACGCGGCCATGGGCGGCCCCTTCGCCAAGGCCGTGGATGCGGCGTCCGTGGAAATGCGCGTTCCCCCGCAGTATCGGAGCAACCTCGTGCCGCTGATGGCCTCCGTGGAAAATCTGGAAGTGACTCCCGACACCGCCGCCAAGGTCGTTGTGGATGAAAAGACCGGTACCGTGGTGCTCGGACGGGATGTGCGTATTTCCCGCGCCGCCGTGGCGCATGGCAACCTGCAGATTACCGTGCAGGAAAGCGAACAGGTTTCCCAGCCCGGCCCCTTCTCTCAGGGGCAGACGGTGGTTACGCCGCAGACCGACATCAATGTGCGCGAAGAAAACCGCAAGCTCAACATGCTGGAAGGCGCGACCCTGCAGGAGCTGGTGGACGGCCTGAATGCCATTGGCGCAACACCGCGTGATCTTATTTCCATTCTGCGCAGTCTCAAGGCATCGGGTTCGCTCCATGCGGATCTGGAGGTGATCTAAATGAAGTCCACCTTTGATGACGCCATGTTGTCCGCGTCCTTCGGAAGAACGCAGGGACAGGCCGCCGATTTGCGGAACAGCGTGCGCGGTCTGGGACAGTCCTCCTCGGCCGGGCTTACGCAGGAGCAGAAAAATCGCCGTCTGCGGGATGCCTGCGAAGGATTTGAATCCATCTTCATTCAGAAGATGTGGCAGCAAATGCGCGCGACTCTGCCCAAGGAAGGACTCCTCAAGAGCCGGGATGAAGCCTACTGGCAGGATATGTACGATCAGGAGCTGGCCAAGAGCATGACCAGCGCCGGCGGCATCGGCCTTGCGGACATGATGTTCGAGCAGCTTTCGCGCAACCTTGTTTCCGCAAGCCGCACGACGGCCTCGGCAACCGCGCCCCGGCGGACGGCTTTTACCGCCGACGCCGCGCCCCTCCTGCCGCCGTCGCCGGAACAGCCCGAAGCCACGGAAAAGCCGACCCCCGGTCGCGGCACGTCCGTAACGGCTTCCATTTATGAAGGAAGCGCGCCGCAGGAAGGTCTTGTGCCGCAGGCAACGCAGGAAGCGCAGCAAAAGGCGGCGCAGGCAGCGGCGCAATCGGCTCCGGCGCCGGCTGCCGTAACCGCCCCGCCCGCCGCTCCGGCCGCGCAGACTCCCCCGGAAGTGGAGCAGGCGCTTGCCGTGCTGCGTTCACAACAGACGGTACGCCAGGTGCGGACAACATCCGACTCGCGCCGCAGCCGCTCCATCTCGCGTCGCAGCACACAGCTGACGGGCCTGCAAATGGCCCAGCAGGCCCAGCGCGAAGCCGGCGACAAGCTGGGCAACGGCGTTCGTCCCTCCCCGCTCTCCCGGCGCAGTCACAGATCCGTGCCCACGGCGGGCCAGCTGGCCGCAGCCAACGCCAATGCGGCACAGGCGCCCGCTGAATCCGCACTGCCGCCTCTGACGGCCGCCTCCGCGGAACCGAGCGCAGCCGCCACGGCAGCGGCGTCCGCGCCGACAGTCGCCGCAGCTCAGGATGCGTCCCAGCAGCAGCCGCAGCAGGAGCAGCAGGCCAGCGTGCGGCGTGTCCGCTACACCACGAACCTGCCCAAGCAGAAGCGGCGTACGGACACGGAAGATCTGATCCGCGTCCTGAATATGGACAGCCCGCAGCCCAGCATCGCCGCTTCCGCCGGTGCTGCGGCCTACCAGCAGCAGGCTGCCGCCGCGGCACAGGCGACAACAGCGCCGCAGGGCAATCCCGCCATGCCCAACAGCCGGGCCCAGGCCGTACGAGACAGCGCCGCGCTGAAGCAGATGATGGAAGCGCGGGGAAGCGGACAGGCAGGCACGCCGGTCGTTACCACCGGTCCGCTGGCGCCTCTGACGGGTGCATAGAGCGTTTCAACTTTGAAAAAGGTGAAACGTGAGACGGCGTCACAACGCCGCCCGGCCCAAAGTGAGCGGAAAAACGCGCTTTTTCCGCGAAACGACAGGCCATATGCGTTGAAGCGCACAGCGTTCCAAACTGAACACACCAAAACTTGGCATACATTTTGCTAAAAATACATCAAAAACGGCAGAATCTGCCGCCCGAAACCCGCCTTTGCCGCGGGCATCGCGAGGTCACCATGTACCAGAATATTTATGACTCTCTCTCCCGTCAGCATAAGGCTCTGCAACTGCTGGAAGAATTGTTGCAGGAAGAATACAGCGTCCTGCGGCAGCGCGATACCAACGCCATTGCCGGTCTGCAATTTTCCATACAGGAACTGATCCGGCAGATTGCCACCGAAAAGGCAGCCGTCGTTGAGGAGCTGGCGGGGACGAAGGTGCTCGACTATGCTTCCATGCTGCCCGAAGAGCAGGGCGACGCCCTGCGGGCGCTTTTCCGGCAGGTGGACAATGCGGAACAGGAAACGGCCCGGCAGGCTTCCCACAACGCGCAGTTTTCTCTCGCGCTGCTGGATCAGAGCAGCCGCAACCTGCTTGCGCTGACCAGCCATGTGGTGCCGCATCGTCTGGAAACCTACAGCCGCCACGGCGAAATGAACACCCTGCGCCGCCATCCTCAGGCGGCCATTCTCAGCGGGAGGTTGTAAGCCATGCTGAACAGTCTGCTCAATATCGGCAAGACCTCCCTGCAGGCCTCGCAGGCGTGGATCAATGTCACCGGCAACAATATCGCCAATGCGGATACCGAAGGGTATTCCCGGCAGTATATTGATCAGCGGGATAACTACGCCGTCAACTACAGGCCCGGCGAAATGGGCATGGGCGTCAATGCCCAGCAGGTTCTGCGCTATTACGACAGCTTCCTGGAGCAGTCCTACATCCGGCAAAATACCAATTCCGCCCGCTGGGACGAGCAGGACAAGCTGATGACCTCGCTGGAAACGCTGTTCAACGAATCCAACCGCACAGGTCTCAGCTCCACGCTCAACGACTACTTCAAGGCCTGGAGCGATCTGGGGCTGTACCCCGACAGCACCGCTCATCGCGAAAGCCTGCTTTCCTACGCCGACAACCTGAGCGATATGTTCAGCAATACGGCGGAACAGATCAAGAAGCTTCAGGACGACATGAGCGTTTCCATCAAGGAAGGCGTGGATCGCATCAATGAAATTTCCCAGGCCATTGCCGACCTGAACCGCCAGATTACGGCGAACACCGTTGACGGTGTGAACAATCCCAACAGCCTGCTGGATGAACGCGATCAGCTGGTACGTGAATTGTCCGAGCTGGTGGACGTGCAGACCATCGACAACGGCAAGGGTAACTTCATCGTGCAGCTGAGCACCGGCCAGCCGCTGGTGGACGGCGTCACGCCCTATGAAATGGCCTACATGAAGGGCATCACCCAGAATCGTCTTGTTCCCGGCTCCGGCTACACCGGCGAAGTGCAGTACGAAGGCACCGACGGCTTCGAGTACACGCTGGAAATTCTGGACGGCGCAACTGCGGCCGATCCCAAGCAGTTCCGCGTGTCGCTGGACGGCGGCAAGACCTGGCTGAAGGACGAGGACGGCCAGGAACTGCGCATTGACATTACGGATGCCGACGGCGACGGCGTGAGCGATCCCGTCAAGGTGAAGAATCTGACCATATCCTTTACGGATGTGGATACGCTCAACGCGGGCGACAAGTTCGACCTCGTGCCCAAGGATGCTCTCTACTGGATCGAGCCCACCCGCGGCCCGGAAAATGTGACGCCCCAGGTCTTTCTTGACGGGACCGACAACGGTCAGCGCGTGTCCGGCGGCAAGCTGGCGGCCTACTTCAATATTCGCGACGACAACTGCACCCGTTATCTTGACGAGCTGGACGCCACGGCAAAGAGCCTGATCTGGGAAGTGAACCGGCAGCACAGTCAGGGCGCCGGCCTGCAGAATTTCGACTATCTGACGGGTACGGAAAGCGTGGGCGACATCACGCAGCCTCTGGGCAGCTGGCAGGCGATGCTGACCTTCAGCGATCGTCTGGAAGCCGGCAGCATCCAGTTCCATTTCTATGACAAGACCACCGGCGACTACACCACGTCGGCAACGCTGAATTTCGATCCCGCCACCGACAGCCTTGAAGATGTGCGGGACAAGCTCAATGCCCTCAAGGATGCCGACGGCAATCAGCTGCTGACGGCGACCATTCAGAACGGCAAGCTGAACATCACCAGCAACAACCCCAATCAGCAGTTTGCCATGGGCGAAGATTCGTCCGGCCTGATGGCCGCTCTGGGGCTGAACACCTTCTTTTCCGGCAACAGCGCCGAGACGCTGGCCGTCAACCCGATGCTGCACATGAACACGGCCTGGGTTGCCTCGGGACAGGTCAACGGCGACCATGAAATCAATGTGGGCGACCCCATTACGGCTCAGGGCATCGGCGCGCTGGCCAACAAGGATGTGGTCATCAGCACCGTCTGGAAGACGGTGGACAATCAGACCATTTCAGAGTTCTATGCCAACCTGGTTTCCGAGGTAGGTTCCGAACGTCGCCTGAGCAAGACCAACAGCGAATATCACGGCACCCTGACACAGGATCTCTTCGAGCGTTCCCAGTCCGTGTCGGGCGTAAGCCTTGACGAAGAACTGACCAGCCTGATCAAGTATCAGCATTCCTATACCGCGGCGGCCAAGCTGATCACCACCGCGGACCAGATGCTGCAAACCCTGCTCGGCATCAAGCAGTAGCGGAGGACTTCATGGCCATTCGCATTACCCAGCAATATATGTACAGCTCCATGGTGAACGGCATGCAGTCCAGCCTGAGCAAGTACATGGAATCCATGGAACAGGGTTCCACGCAGAAGCAGATCAACCGGCCTTCGGACGATCCCGCGGCTTTTTATCGCATTCTGACCACCCGCGACTCCATTGATGAAACCAAGAAGTATCTGACCAACATCAACGAGGCCAAGGGCTGGCTGGAACTGACCGACTCCACCCTGACCAACCTCACCACCCTCATGGGCAGCATCAAGGCGCTCATGAATCAGGCGTCGACCGACTGCACCGCCGCCGAACGGCAGATCATGGCCGACGAGGCCTGGCAGATGTTCGGCCAGATTCTGAACCTGTCCAATACGGAGTTCAACGGCAACAAGCTCTTTGCCGGTCACAAGTATAACGAGAGCGCCTTTGAGAAGGGGCTGGCCATTTCCGTCTCCATGATGGACGATCTCAAGCCCGGCGACGAAGGCTATGAAGACTCCGCCAAGAAGGCCTGGTCAGACGTCATTTCGGCGGGGCATATTTCCGTCAGCGGCAGCAGCGACAAGGCCATTGCCGTACAGTTCCTTGAAAAGGGAACGCTTGACGAAAACGGTTTCCGCGTCGATCCGGGAACGGATGATGAAGGCAATCCCTACGACGCGGACGGCGACGGCGCGCTGGCTTTCCGCTGGAGCAGCGACGGCGGCAAGACCTGGCAGACCGGTTCCCTGCCGGCGGGGTCCGACAAGATTGCCGTGGGCTCCGGGGTGGAAATTGACTTTTCCAACATGATTGCCGGCGAATCGCTGGACATCTCCCCTGCCGAGAATACGGGCGAGGGCGAATTCAGCACGGAAGACGGCACAACGTTCTTTGTGAAGCCGACCGGCATCTATCAGGGAGACACCGGCAATCCTCCGCCGCAGATCACCATTTCCAATACCACGCCCGGGTCCACCGGCGCGGTCGGAATGGAGGTCGAGGCCGAGGGCTCCTTTGGCGGCAACGTGCTGGTGCGCTTCGAGGGCGTCAAGCAGCCCGACGGCACCTTCAGCGGCAACATCGACCTTACCGGTAACGACGAATTCGCCTATTCCTACAGCACCGACAACGGCGCGACGTGGATCACTGCCTACGGCAAGGCTACCGGGCAGCAGCCCCTGCGCCTGCCCGTCCCCGGCGGATTCATTGATGTGGACGCCACCAATGCCAACAACGGAGACACCATCGAAGCGGGCACCCAGGTACTGATTCATCCCCGGCGGGCCGATCTCGGCTACGAGGTGCTGAAGGATACCTACATCGACGTCAACCGCGTAGGAACAGAAATTTTCGGCGGTTACGATGACAGCAAGCCCACGCTGTCCGACGATACGAACCTGTTCAACATCATGGGCGACTTCATTGCCGCATTGGAGTTCAACAATCAGGAAGGCTGCCAGGAAGCCTACTCCAAGCTGTCCACCTGCCTGGAATATGTGACGACCCAGACTTCCCGCACCGGGGCGCTGGAAAACCGCGTCTCTCTGGCCTATGATGTCAACACATCGACCCTGCTCTCGCAGGAAGAAGTGTTGAGCGGCACCGAGGATATCGATCTTACCGAGCTGCTGAGCAAGCTGACGCAGCAGCAGACGACCTATCAGACCGTCCTCATGTCGTCTTCCATGATTATGAATATGGGTCTCATGAATTACCTGTAGGCGCCGCGACTTTAGAGCATTTTCAGTTTGAAACGCTGTGCGTTTCAAACCATACGGCCTGTCGTTTCGCGGAAAAAGCGCAGTTTTTCCGCTTACTTTGGGCCGGGCGGCGCTGTACAGCCGCCTCGTGTTTCACCTTTTTCAAAGATGAAACGCTCCAGGCCGCGCTGCCTGCCACAACGGACACGCGGCTCCGCGGACAACCCAGAACCAGGCCTCATGCGCCTGTTACGGCTGCAGAATTATGGCACAAGACAACACAATCGACATTGATACCCGCCTGGGACGCCGTACCGTCCAAACGGACAAGATTATTCACTTCCCGAGGGGCCTTGCCGGCTTCGAGAAGGAACACGAGTTCGTTTTGCTTCAGGTGCAGCCCAATGCGCCTCTGCTGGTGCTGCAAAGCATCACCAATCCGCATGTGGGACTGCTGGTGGCTGATCCCTACAGCTTCCAGCCGAGCTATCCCGTGACCATTGGCGATGCGGATCAGGCTCTGCTGCGCCTGCGGCATGCCGATGACGCCGCCGTGCTGGTCACGGTCAGCATCCCCGAAGGCGACCCGGCCAACGCCCTCCTGAACCTGATGGGTCCCATCATCATCAATCACCGGAACTGCGTCGGTCTGCAGGTTGCCCAGATGGGCGACGGCCCGGCACAGGCCCGCATCGGCGATCATATGGGGGCAACGCGAGCGGAAGGCGAAACGCCGCAACGTGATTTGCGTTTTACGCCCGTGCCCGATGATGACGAGAGCACGGACAAATAACCGCGCCGCTCCTTCTGGAGACCTTGTCAGGAGCACCGCCGTCTTGTGTTCCGATTCGCATCAGCCGTAGTTCTTAATGAGACAAAGACCGCATACCCGGCCGGGCATGCGGTCTTTCTGGTAAAGACACGGCAAAAAGCCGCTGCCCGAAAGCAGCGGCTTTTTGCGGATGGATACCACAGGGCGGCTATAGAGCATTTTCAGTTTGAAATGCTTCGTATTTCAAACCATACGGCCTGTCGTT
>CAMBWG010000100.1 GCA_945871415.1 uncultured Desulfovibrio sp. | reverse complement strand
TGGGGGGAAGGAAACGCCCCTTGCGCGCCAGCCAAGGGGGTTTCCTTCCCCCCAGAAAAACGATTTAACGTCAACAGCCCCTAGATGATATGCTGTGCCTGAATGCCGTTGAACAGCCAGCCCACGAGCGTAAACAGCACCAGCAGCATGCCGAGAAAGACCGCCAGCAGTTTCCAGCGCATGACCTGCTTGAGCATGAGCACTTCGGGCAGACTGGCCGCCACGGTGCTCATGCAGAAGGCAAGGGTCGTGCCCAGCGGCAGGCCCTTGAGCAGCAGGCTTTCCATAATGGGAATAATGCCGGTGACGTTGGTATAGAGCGGAATGCCCACGGCAACGGCTGCGGGCACCGACCACCACTGCCCCGCCCCGAGATTGTCCGCAAACCACTGCTGCGGCACAAAGCCGTGCAGCGCGGCCCCGAGGCCCACGCCGATAATGACCCAGAGCCAGACCCGGCGGAAAATGCCCGTCATTTCCCCCCAGGCAAAGCTGTGCCGCTCCCGCAGACCTATCCGGCCCGCGCCTTCCCCCTGCCCGGGCGCATACTGCGGCGCGCCTTCCTTCAGGGCGTCGAGCAGGAAGGGCTGCAACCAGCGTTCCGCGCGGATGGCATCCATGAATATGCCGCCGACCACGCCCGCAAGTATGCCGACGACCACATAGATGACGGTGAATTTCCAGCCCAGCAGCCCCCAGAGCAGCACCACGGCAATCTCGTTGACCAGCGGCGACGTAATGAGAAAAGCCATGGTGATGCCGAGAGGAATACGCGCCATGGTGAAGCCCAGAAATAAAGGAATGCTGGAGCAGGAGCAGAACGGCGTCACCGCGCCGAAACCAGCCCCCAGCAGGTAGCCGATGCCGCGTCCCCGGCCCGCAAGATAATCGCGCACACGCTCCACATGCAGACCGGCACGCAACCAGCCGATGACATAGACCATGAGCACGAGCAGCAGAAGAATCTTTGCCGTGTCGTAAAAAAAGAATTCCACGGCAGCCCCCAGCGGCGACGCCGCATCAAGACGGAATACGCTCTGCGTGATCCAGCGGGAAAGCGGCTCAATAACGGAATACAGCGCGCCCCAGAGCGCCAGCGCCGCCGCGCCGATGCCGAAATAGCGCAGTTTGCTGACTTCCGCCCCCCGCGACGGGGTCGGCGCCTTCTGTTGCGGGGAACAGCAGCACTTACTCATGAAACGCCTCCTCTACTTTGCTTCTTGGCTAAAAAGACAAATAAAAACGTAAAAAAATTTTCCCCCGGAAATGAGGGCGTTCAGCCTTTGAAAACGTAAACGCAAAGCGGCGGCACAACGCCGTCCGGCCCGAAGCGGCCGGAAAAACAGGCCGTGCGTTTGAAATGCGAAACATTTCAAACTGAAAAGACGCTATCTGTCGCGCAGCAGCCCGATCTGCGTCAGAAGACGCCGCTCGACAAGGGAGCAGGTACACTTAAGGAAGTTTTCCAGACAGGGCAGCGCAAGCCGGTAGTAGATATTTGTCCCCCGCTTTTCGGATGCGACGACCCCGGATTCCCGCAAGACGGAAAGATGTCGGGAAACCGTGGACATATCGTCGCCGACCAGCGCCTGCAGTTCGCAGACGCACTTTTCGCCGTCGCGCAGCGCATCCACCATGAGCAGGCGGCTGGGATGGCCGAGCGCCTTGAAGATTTTTGCCTGTTCGGCAATGTACTGTCTGCGTGCTGTCATGCCTGCTTCCATATTTGTCTTTTTTGCAAAATAGTCCGCCGCACGTTACGTGTCAACCGGCGGATCGGGGAAAGGGTTCCCCTCCCCCTGGGCATTTTTAGTTTGAAGCGCGGAAAAAACGCGTTTTTTCGCCGCTTTCAGGCCGGGCGGCGCGGGGCCGCGCCTCACGGCAAAAAGGCCGCGCTTTTCCATGACACGGCGCGGAAAGGCGGCCCCCTCCGCGCCGGCGGGGGCTTCTTCCCCCTCAACATAATTGCCCCCTATTCTTCTTCGCAGACGACCAGAATATCGCCTTCCTGAAGGATGGTATCGCCGCGAGGGATCAGGACGCCCCGCCCGCGCAGCACGGCGATGACCAGCGGCATGTCGGCGGGAGCCTCGCGCAGGGGGCGTCCGGCCAGCGGGCTCCCTTCTCCCACGTGGCGTTCCAGAAGCATTGCGCCGCTGATGGAAGAAACTTCCCGCCCCCCCAGCACCAGCACGTCGCCTGCCTGAAGGCGGGTATTGCCGTCCGGGGCAAAACAGTGGCCTTCACGCTGCACGAGGGCCAGCAGGGTGTCCGGCGGCAGGTCCAGCTCGCGCACATGGCGGCCCACCCAGCGGCTGCCTTCTTTCAGGGTGCATTCCGCAAAGGTCAGGGGCGCATTTTCGTCATAGTCGTTGAAGGTCTTGCACACGTCTTCTTCATCGTCGATCATGTCCAGCCGCCGCGCCACCCACGGCAGGAGCGTTCCCTGAAAAAGGACGGACAGCAGCACGATAAAGAAGACGGTGTGAAAAATATCGCTGTAGGTATGGGCCGGATTGATGGTCGCCACAATGGCGAACACAATGGACGCCGCCCCGCGCAGACCGGTCCAGGAAACAAGAGCCTGCTGCCGGAAGGGACAGCGCAGGGGCGCCAGCAGCAGAGCCACGGCCAGCGGACGGGCCACGAAGGTCAGGAACAGAGCAATCAGGGTCGCGGGCCAGGCCACGGCGGGCAGGTGCGAAGGGAAGGAAAGCAGACCGAGCAGGAAGAACAGCACCATCTGCATGAGCCCCGTCACGCCGTCAAAGAAGCCCAGCAGCGAACGCTTGTTGGGCAGGGGGGAGTTTCCCAGAATCATGCCCGCAAGATAGGCGCTCAAATAGCCGTTGCCGCCGAAGTTCTGAGGAATGGCATAGGACAGCAGGGCCACGGCCAGCATGAAGAGGGCGTCGAAGCCGTCGGCGCTGAAGGTAATTCGCTGCATCACATAGCGGGCGGCCAGCGCAATCCCCAGACCGCAGAGGGCCCCCACCACAATTTGCAGACCGAGCATCCAGGCGACCGCGCCGGGACTCTGGGCCGAACCGCCCATGAAGGCCAGAATGACCACGGTCAGCATATAGGAGAAACAGTCGTTGCTGCCGCTCTCCATTTCCAGCATGGAGGCCGTGCCGTAGCGCAGATTGAGGCGCTTTGCCCGCAGGATGGAAAAGACGGAGGCCGCATCCGTGGAACTGATGAGCGCGCCCACGAGCAGACTTTCAGCCGGCGGCATGCCCAGCGCCCAGTGACAGAAGGCTCCCACCAGAGCGGCCGTCAGCACCACCCCCGCGGAGGAAAGCAGCACAGCCTTGCCGACAACGGGTCTGGCCAGCCGCCAGTTTGTCCAGAAGCCGCCGTAGAAAATAATGAAAATCAGGGCGACGCTGCTCACCTGCTCGGCCAGGTCAAAATCGTCAAAATCTATTTTCAGCAGGCCGTCGGAACCGCACAGCATACCGAGGCCCAGAAAGGCAAGCAGCGTCGGCATGCCCAGCCGTCCGAAAATCCTGTTGCTCAGCAGACAGGCAAGAATGAGTATGGCAGCGCCAAGCAGGGCGTCCGGCATCATGGGGAAACCTCCGGAAAGTTCTGGAGCGTTTTACCTTTGAAAAGGTAAAACGCAAGGCGGCGGCACAACAGCGCCCGGTCAAACATGAGCGGAAAAAACGCGTTTTTCCGCCTTTCTGCGCAGGCGCGGCCGCCATAAAAAAAGATGTATAAGCACGAAAGGCGACTTGACAAACACCGAGGACTATGAAAAAGATTTCACATGCAAAAAACCTTGTCTATTCGGCGTCCCGAAGACGCTTCTAGGTAGCGGGGGGGAGGCACATTCTCCCCCCTTATTTTTTTGTGCCGTTCATAAAAATCCGCTCGCTGGTCGAGCCGCCGCGCAGCCGTCTTTCCGGCCGCCGGTTCCTTGTCTGACTTATGGAGGATCGTGTGGAGCGTGTCGCCGCCTTTGTGGATGCCGGTTATTTCTGGGTGCAACTTTCCTATCTGCTGTATGGCGAAAAGCGCAAGCGGGAAGATATTCTTATAGACGCCCCTAAAATGCGCGAGTCTCTCATTGCCGCCATTCATGACCAGTTTTCCGAATGTTCTCTTCTGCGCATTTACTGGTATGACGAGCGCGACCCGCGCGGCATTCTGACGGAACAGCATCAGGCGCTTGCCCGTCTGGATGACATCAAAATGCGTTACGGAACCCTCAATGCCTACGGGCAGCAGAAGGGCGTCGACGGGCTGCTCATGGCGGATTTGCTGGCGCTGGCGCAGAACCGGGCCATCACCTCCGCCATCATTCTTTCCGGCGACGCCGATCTTGCGCCCGGCGTGGGCGCGGCCCAGATGCTGGGCGTGCGCATTCATCGCCTCGGCATCAATGGCCGTAGCGCCTCGTCGCCCATTCTTATGGCCGAAGTGGACAAAAATGTTGAATGGCCCCGCAAGGAGGTTGAACGCTTCGCCCGCAAGGCCGATTTTCAAAGCGCCCGCATCATTTCCATGCCCGGGGACTACCCCGCGGCAGAGGAAGACGATCCCTCTCCTCTGACGGACGGCGAAAACGCCCCCGAGCCCATGACCGAGGCCCAGCGCCGGCTCCTTGAGCTCAATGCCGCGCTCTTTATCTCCAGCCTGTCCGAAGCGGAAAAAGAGGCCGTGAATCTGCATCACGCTCTTCCCCCGGAGCTGGACAAACGGCTGCTTTTCCAGGCTAAAATGACCCTGCGCCATTTTCTTTCATCCGAGGAAAAAACCCTGCTGCGCGAGCTCGTGCAGACCCGTCTGGACGCTGACGCCGCCCCCCGGTCCGACGAAACGCCCGCCCCCTTCCCCGCGCATTTCGATTCCTTTATCGCAAATCAGCCGGGAGCCGCCCCCCGGTCCGAAGCCCTCGCACAGGAAGACAGCGCACAGGAAAGCGCCGCGCAGACGACCGACGCCGAAGCCTTCCCCGCTCCGGCAGACGAGGCTCCGGAAGGCAGTCACGACCGGCAGATGCTGCTGCAATGCGCCACCCGCTTTGTGAACAGCCTGCCCGAAGAGGAAAAGACGCTGCTGCGCGACAGTCCCCGTATCCCGCAGGAACGCGACCGCGAACTGCTCTATCAGACGCGGCTCATGTTCCAGCGTCACCTCTGGCCCGAAGAAAAAGTCATCCTGCGCGCCTATGTCCAGAGCCTCCTGCAAGGCGATTCCCAGGATATCGAAAGCCGTCTTGACCAGTGCGCCGCGAGCTTTGTGGAAACGCTGGACGCCCAGGAACGCAAGGACGTGCGGGAAAGCTACGGCATCCCTTCGGAACTGGATCGCCGCCTGCTCTTCCTCAGCCGCGACACCCTTCACCGCCCGCTCTTCGATAACGAAAAAAACCAGCTCCGCAATCTCGTCCGGCAGCGCCTCGCCGCCGACGACAACGGACAGGAGCGGGAATAGCTTTTTTTGGGGGAAGGGAAACCCCTCCCCAGCGCGGGAGACGTCTTCCTTCCCCCCGCCCCTCACCCCTGATGCAAAGGTCCGCGTCGACGCCCCCGCGTGACACGCGACGGACGGGGTACAGCCAGAGAATCAAGAGACAAATTTCGCGTTACCCCAAAAGGGGCGTACGGGGTGCAGGGGGTCCCGGCCCCTCTCACCCCCTGCCCCGCGCCGGGCAGGCGCCCCGCCGCCCGTGCCGGGCGGCAGCCGCAGGCCGGGGAAGAAAAAACACAAAAAACGGAAGACCCGCCGAAGCAGGACTTCGGCGGGTCTTCCTGTCTCAGGAAGGGGTGGGGAAGGTCCCCGGGCGCTTACTTGGCGGACTTACCGGCTGCGGGCGCGGTCTGGGAGGAAGACTTATCCGCAGGGGCCTTGTCCGTTGCAGGGGCGGCGGCGGGCTTTTCCGCAGCGGGAGCGGCCTTCTGCTCGGGAGCGGCGGGCTTTTCCGCGGCGGGAGCGGCGTCGTCCTGCTCCAGCGGGATAAAGGTAATCTTCTGCTTGTTGACTTCGGCCAGAACGGCATCCGTCACATCAACCCCGGCGTCAAAGGAGGCGACCACCTCGCGGCTGATGATGACCTGATACCCATGCGCCTGGCGATATTCGCCAAGCACCTTCTGCAGCATATCATAGAGCTGTCCGGCGACATTCTGCTGCTCCTTGCCCATGCGGGTCTGGAACGTCATATAGGACATTTGCAGTTCGCGCTGCGCCTCCTCGTCCTTGTCGTTCTTTTCCAGACGCTCCTGAATGGCGTTCAGCTTGTTCTGCATATCGCTCTGAAGCCCTTCGAGGAAGGCCATACCGGCCTTTCCGGGCTCGCTTTCCGTCAAGAGACGGCTCATGTCCACCACGGCCACGGCAGGTTTGCTGGGCTCAGTCTGCTGGCACCCCGCAAAGGCAAGGGCAAAAAGAAGCAGCAACGGCAGAACGACGAAACGAATACGCATGAAAAATCTCCTGTAACGTGATCGGGGAGTCAGACACGGTTGAAATACGGCCTGTGCCGGAAATTGAGGCATATCCCGTTTTTGAAATTCTCTCAAGTTTTTTTAGCCTTTCTCCCTGCAAAGGACAAGTCCGCGAAGACAGAGAAAAAATGCCGGAAGACGGCGGCGGAAAGAGCATGCGTCGTTGCGACGGCGCGCGGGGGGATGATGCGGCACTACGGCGCGTTTGTTGCGTCGGCATACTGCGGCGTGTAGGATTGCATGGCGTCGGAAAACACTGCGCATATCGGACTGTCTGCGGCTGATTTCTGAAAAAAGATTTTTCTCTCCCCCGCAACCATCAAAAAGGAGTTTCTTCATGTCCATGCATGATGTGGAATATGCCACCGAGGTTCTTGCCGAGGCCGTCGCCCGTACGGAGATGAGCAACAGGGCAAAGCACGCCGCTCTGATGCGGCTTTTTGAGGCGGAAGACTGCTGCGATGTGGGTTTTTGCCGCCTGCGTTACATCGAGGCGCTGGAATCGTGCGGATTTTCCGTTTTCATTCCCCGAGAGGACATGCCGGATGATCTTGCCGACGAAGTCGACTACTGGGAAGAGATTGACGACAGGGAATACGCCTATGTGGACCGCACCTTTGATCTCTGGGAGGAGCTGGAAAAGCGATCCCTGCTGGAGCCGTATATGAAGGAAAACCCCGACGCCTCCCCGGATACGCCGGAATTCTCCTCCTATGAGAGCGTTCTGACCTACCTGAAGGAGCATACCGCCATCTTTAAGGATGCTCTTAAAGAGAAAGACGATTATCTCTTTGAGGGAATCATGCGGACGGCGGAAATGAGCGGAAATTATATCGGAATTTCCGATCTCCTGTAACAGCGGCCCCGGCCCGCTGCCCCCGGACATGGAGCGTTTCAACGTTGAAAAAGGTGAAACGCGAGGCGGCGGCACAGCGCCGCCCGGCCCAAAGTGAACGGAAAAAACGTGCCTTTTCCGCGAAACGACAGGCCGTATGGCAGGCAGCGCAAAGCGTTTCAAACTGAAAACGCTCAAGACG
>CAMBWG010000099.1 GCA_945871415.1 uncultured Desulfovibrio sp. | reverse complement strand
CTACTACTACATCGAAATCGGCGAAGCCACCGCCGCCGCCTTCGGTCTGGGCAACGCGTCCAACTACGAAGACGACAAGGCCCGCATGGTCAACGAGTTCCGTGCCAATCTCGAAGAGAACATGAAGCACTGGAACCGCGGCGATCAGGCTCACCGCGATGCCTATGACGAAATCGATACTCTGGTGCAGAACTTCTCCAATGCTCTCGACAGCATCGATACCAGCATGGCCGCTCTGGCCACGGCATGGGGCGGTCTGACCGAAGAGCAGCAGCAGTTCTACGGCAAGGGTCTGCCGCAGTCCTTCCCGCCGGATCAGGCCACCTTCGACGCCATGAGCGACAGCGACAAGCAGAAGGTGCAGTATGCCTATGCCCGCGCCGTGGTTGATTCCTGGGCCACCGATCCCGCCAATGGCTTTGGCGGCATCAACCTGACGGTGCCCGCCAACGCCACGGCCGCCGACGGCGGCGCGGCCGTTGAAAAGGCTCTGGGTGACATGGCCACCGCGCTGAACACCAAGTACGATTACGGCGGACAGTCCATTGCCACCCAGGAAGACGCCCAGCTCGCTCTGGACGCCATCAACAACGCCATCGTGGAAAAGGACAAGATCCGCGCTCACCTCGGCGCCACTCAGAACCGTCTGGAAAACACCGTGACCAACCTCACCATCCAGTCGGAAAACCTGCAGAACGCCGAATCCCGCATCCGCGATGTCGACGTGGCCACCGAAATGACCAACTTCGTGCGCAATCAGGTGCTCACGCAGTCGGCCGTGGCCATGCTCTCGCAGGCCAACTCCATGCCGCAGATGGCCATGCAGCTCATCGGCTAGTACAAAAGCACAAGTTCAGGCGTGCCGCCGCTCCGGCGGCGGCACGCCGCCTTTCCCACTTGCAGACGCCCCGAGCCGGAACAACGCCATCGAACCAGCTACTCTGCGGTTGGACGCGGTTTCATGCCGACGAAACCGTGCGCCGGATCTCATACCGAGAGAGGGTCATACAGAGTTCCCCGGCCAGGCGAACGCCCTTTCTCTCCACAGAGGAGGAAGAAAGACGAAAGCCCGCCGCCTTTATGCTTTTGCCCCTTTTCTCCCTCCGACAACAGGAAGGAGAGAAGGGGATTCTTGCCTTTCCCGCTTGCAGGGCGTATACCCCTCACGAGACCCTATGTCTCATAAGCAAGGGAAAAGCTTATGCTAATACTGAGCCGACGTGCAGGCGAAAGCATCTACATTGGCGACAATATTCGTGTCAGCGTACTCAAGATACAGGGCAGCCAGATCAAACTCGGCTTTGAAGTGCCGGACAATGTCGGCGTGTATCGAGAGGAAGTCTACAACCGCATCCGGGAACAGAATCAGAAGGCGCTCGATGTCAGCAATGACGCGCTTCTGAAAATGGCCGCCATGTGGCAACAGACGACATAGATATGCTGTCCTCCGAAGGGAAGTCGCCTTTCTCCCGGCCCACGCAATTGCGGAACCCGGGGCATCTGGCGTTGTACCGGAACAATTTTGCCGTTCTCTCCCGAACCGGCCAAAGATACGTCAGCGCCATCAAAAGCCCCCTGCCGCTTGCGGAGTTCTCATGCAGCCAGAAACCAGAGACGCCGCCCGTTCCCCGGGGCGGCGTCTTTTGCATACGTTGAGATCTCATAAGACTGCCGCGAAAAAACAGCCGCCCTTTCCGCCTCCGCCCCTCTTTCCTGCCCAACCCGTCACCTTTCGCCATAGCTCAAAAACATGTTCCCGAAGCTTTTTCGGTTTGAAACGCTTCGCTTTTCAAACCATACGGCCTGTCGCTTCACGGAAAAACGCGGTTTCTCCGCTCACTTTTAGTCGGGCGGCGCTGTGCCGCCGCCTCGCGTTTCACCTTTTTCAGAGTTGGAATCCCCTAAACAGTAATCTTTTTTATTTCCTTTCTAACCCTGTAACTATCTTGACGATATAAAAACAGTTCCGCTAAAAGCATATATCGTTTCGATACGGGAACGCTATGTATGTCATTCATGCGGCTTTCCCGACATTTTTCATCAGGACGCCCGGCCGGTTCCCGGCATGCCGCTCATGGAGGAGACGCATGTACATCAATCATAACGGTATGGCACAGAATGCCGCCACAACCCTGACCGGCCATTATGCCCGACTGGCAACCTCGACCGAGCGCCTGTCTTCGGGCATGCGCATCAATCACGCGGCGGACGACGCCGCCGGTCTTGCCGTCTCCGAACTCATGCGCGTCGATATTGCCGCCCTGCATCAGGGCGTGCGTAATGCCAACGACGCCATTTCCATGATTCAGACAGCCGACGGTGCGCTGGGGATCATCGAGGAAAAGCTGATCCGTATGAAGGAACTGGCCGAGCAGGCCTCCACGGGTACCTACGACTCCACCCAGCGCCTGATGATCGACAGCGAATTTCAGGCTATGGGTTCGGAAATCACCCGTATTGCCCACGCCACGGATTTTAACGGCATCAAGCTGCTGGACGGTTCCCTGTCCGGCGGCACGGGCGGCACGACCGGCCCCGTCACCACCACGACCACGGCACAGTGGGATTTCAACGATACCGGCGACAGCTCCGGCAACGGGCACACCCTTACGACCAGCGGCGTTGTCTCCTTCAACGGCGGTCGTCTGGAAACGCAGGAGGGCGTTATCGGCAACGCGTCCGTCAATCTCAATCTTTCCGGCGATCCGGGGCTGGGCTTTGCCCTTTCCTTCAGCACCATTCGCGCGGCGGGCACCGGCGCGGGCGCACAGACGGAGCTGTTCAGCTTCGGCGGTCTGACCGCCGTTGCCTATACCACCGGCGAACTGGAAGTGACGCTTAACGGGCAAAGCGTCGGCAGCGCCGTCGGCGCTGTCAGCGACGGCGGCACCAACACACTGGAAGTCCGCATAGAGGAAGACAAGGCCCTGCACGTCATCCTCAACGGGGCGGATATCGGCAGTATCGCCAATGCAAATCTCGGCGGGCAGGGGCAGCTTGTCATCGGCAATACGACCAGCTTCGGCTATGCCACCAGTTTTGATTCCTTCACCGTTACGGAAGGCAAGGCACAGCAGGCCGCAGGACGCCCGGCAGGCGTTCTGATTCACTTCGGCCCCAGTAATGATTCCGCCGAAGATTACTATATCATCAAATCTTCCGATGCCACTCTGGCGGGCCTCGGGCTGGCGGGCGTAAACGTACAGACACAGGAACGCGCCCAGACCACCCTGAACCGCATCGGCGACGCGCAGGCCCGGCACGCCGAAATCCGCAGCTACCTCGGCACCATGCAGAACCGACTTGAAAATACCGTGACCAATCTCACCGTTCAGGCCGAAAATCTGCAAAACTCCGAATCCCGCATCCGCGATATCAATGTCGCCACCGAAATGACCAACTTCGTGCGCAATCAGGTACTCACGCAATCGGCCGTGGCCATGCTCTCGCAGGCCAATTCCATGCCGCAGATGACCATGCAGCTTATCGGCTAGGATTGTTCTGGATAGTTTTTTATTGGGGGAAGGGAACCCCTCTCGCGCGAGCAGAGGGTTTTCCCTTCCCCCAGCAAGTTAATGCTGCCGACGCCGCAGACGGCGCAGCACGGGCGCAAGAAGCGCGGGCGCGAGCCACGACACCAGCGGCAGAAACAGTGCGGCAAAGGCAAGCCCGCCTGCGGCGGCAGCCAGACAGGCGGCGACGAAGGGCGGAAGCTCCGCCACACGCGGCAGGACGAGAGACTGACAGAAGGCGGCAAGCCCCGCGGCGGGCAGGGTGCAGAGCAGCACGCGGCACAGCAGCGCCGGCAGCCCCGCAAAAACGGCCGTACCGTGACGCCGTATCCAGATACCGATCAGCCAGAGCACATACGCCGCCACGCTGACGCCGGAAACAAGAGCAATGGCCCACGGCCCGCGCGGCACGGCCCACCAGAAATAGAACGGCAGACAGCAGAGCGTCAGCACCGTACCGGTGACGGCGGGCGTCAGGGTGTCGCCATGCGCGTAATAGCCGCGCACCAGCACCATATAGAAAATCCAGCAGGGCGTGAAGGCCAGCATGAGCCGCAGCAGGGGCGCGGCGGCAAGGCTTTCTTCCGGGCCGAAACGCCCGCCCTGAAAGATGGCGCTCATGATGGGCAGAGCGGCCACAAGCATCCATCCGGCACAGGGAATAATCAGGCCCACACTGGTTTTCAGAGCCGTATTGAGCGTAGCGGAAAAGCCCGCCTCATCCTTCTGCGCCAGCAGGGACACCAGAAAGGGATAGGACGCCACGGCGGCGGCCTGCCCCATAAGACCAATGGGAACCTGCGTGATACGCTTGGAGTAGTTGAGCAGACTTACCGCGCCCTCTCCTGCCATGCTGCCGAAAATACGGTAGAACTGTTCGTCCAGATAGACTACGGTCTGCCCGAGCATGAGCGGCAGCGTGGTCAGCAGAAAAACGCGCAGCAGAGGATGCCGCCACACGGAGCGCCAGCAGATCCCCCCGCGGGAAGCCACCATCAGCGGCAGGCAGAACGCGCCGAGCGCCGCGCCGACGGTGACGCCGATGCAATACCCGGCCATGCCCGCCCCCGGCCAGACCAGCGGCGTCAGCAGGCCCCCCAGAATAATGCAGCCGTTATAAATCAACGGCGAAAGCGCGGGCACGCTGAACTGCCGCCGCAGATAGAGCAGCGCCGTCACCACGGCCCCGCAGAGAAAAAAGACCTGCGCAGGCAGTACCAGCCGCATGAAAAAGGCCAGCCGCGCCCGCTGCACGGCATCAAAGCCGGGAGCCACAAGCCCGGCCAGCGGTTCGGCCAGCAGCATGGCCCCCAGCGTCAGCAGCAGCGAGCCTATGAGCATCCAGCGGAACATGGCGGAAAACAGCTGCCAGGCGTCGTCTTCGTTCTCGGCAAAGCGACGCGCCAGCAGCGGAATGGCCGTAATGGACATAAAGCCGCCCGCCAGCAGATGATTAATGATGTCCGGCACCACGAAGGCGGCGAAATACATGTCCGCTTCGCCGCCAGCGCCGAACTGCCACGAAATCACCTTGTCCCGGATCAGTCCCATGAATCGGGAAAGAATGGTGCTGGCCACCAGCAGCAGCGCCGCCGCGCCCATGCCCTGACGATGCGCAAGAAATCCCATCAGCGTCCCCCGCCGTCCCTGCGTCCCCGATGGGCGCGGGCGGCCTTTCTTTCCGCCCTGCGGGCGCGTTTGGCCTCATCCCGGAGACTGCCGCGCGGCGTCCGCTCCCGAAAGGCCGGGCGTTTTCCGTGCGAAGTTTCCCTGCGGGCGGGCCCCCTGCCCCGGCCGCGTCGCCGGGGCCGCCGACCGTCCTCCTCTCCGGCAGCGGCGGGCACAAGGCGAATCTCCAGCCGCCCGGGACGCACTTCCAGCAGACGCACGTCCAGCGCCTGCCCCAGACGCCAGAAACAGCCGCCATGCACGGCGCTCAGAGTCTGACGCCGGGCGTCGTACTCGTACCAGTCCGGCCCCAGATCCTCCACGCGGATCATGCCTTCCACCGGCATGTCGGCCAGCTCCACAAACAGCCCGAATTCCATCAGGCCGGAAATCACGCCATGAAAGACTTCGCCTTCCCGGCCGCGCAAAGCCAGACAGGCCATGCGGCGCGCCATTTCCCGTTCCGCGTCCATGGCCGCCCGCTCCCGCCGGTTGAGACCGTCGGCCACGCGCTCCAGCCGCTGCCCCGCAGGCAGTGGGCCGGTATCCATGCCCAGGGCGTTTTTCAGCACGCGATGCACCGTCAGGTCCGCATAGCGGCGAATGGGAGAGGTAAAGTGGCAGTAGGCCTGCGACGCAAGCCCGAAGTGCCCTTCGTTACGGGTCTGATACCGGGCCTGCGGCATGGCCCGCAGGCAGAGCCGATTGACCAGAAATTCCTGTTCCGTTCCCCGCGCCCGCAGCAGGGCCGTCCGCAGCCCCCCGGCATCGGCCGCCGTGCCCGCGGACGGCGCGGCCTCGAGCGCCGTGGCCCGCAGCGTATCAAAGAGACTTTCCAGCCGTTCGGCATCGGGCAGCGGATGCACACGATACAGAAAAGGCGCGTTCTCCTCACGCGGCGTCCGCGGAAAGAGTCCGTCATGCCGCGCCGCTGCGGGGGGCAGAATGCGTCCGTCCGCCGCAAGCCGGCAGCGGCCCAGCCAGCGGGCAACGGCCTCGTTGGCGGCAATCATGAACTCCTCAATCATCCTGTGCGCATCATGCCGCTCACGGCAGCGCACCGACAGCAGATGTCCTTCGCCGTCCACCTCATAGGCAGGTTCAGGCACGTCAAAATCCAGCGATCCCCGCTCCAGCCGGGCCTGCCGCAGAACATCGAACAGAGCGCGGGCATCATCCAGCATGCGCATCACCTCGTCTCCGCGTTCCGCCGCCCCCAGCGCCGCGCGTGCCTCCGCATCCCTGTCCAGCACGCAGGCCCTGACCTGCGTATAAGTCAGGCGCGCGGCGGAACGCATGACCACAGGCGCAAAGCGCGTCGCTCCGGGGCGTCCCCGCCGGTCAAAATGCACTTCCGCCAGCATGGCCAGTCGCGGCCGTCCCGGCACAAGGCTGCACAGACCGTTGGAAAGCGCAAAAGGCAGCATGGGTTCCACAGACGTGGGAAAATACCACGAGTTGCCCCGCTCCCGCGCCTCGTCATCCAGCGCGGAACGCGGACGCACGTAATGGCTGACATCGGCAATGGCCACACGCAGCAGCCAGCCGTCCGCCCCCGGCGTCACTTCCACTGCGTCGTCGAAGTCCCGCGCATCCTCGCCGTCAATCGTCACCAGCACGGCGTCGCGCAGATCTTCGCGGTCGCGCCAGTCCTCCGGCCCCGGCTCGCCGGGCAGAGCCTCAGCCTCGGCCAGCACACGCGGCGGGAATTCCCTCGGCGTCTCGTGATTGCATTTGACCAGCTCTTCCTGCACACGCACATCGTCTTCCCGGCCCATGCGCGCCACCAGACGCCCGAGCCAGAGCCCCTCGTCAAGCGCATGCTCCGGCGCAATCACCAGCAAATCGCCCGTATGCGGAATTTCCTCATCTTCCGGCACGGGAACACGTAAACGAAAATTCAGACGCCCGTCCGCGGGCACGCACTCCAGCCAGCCGCCCCGACGCCGGGCCATGTGCGCGGGAATCTCCGCAAGGCCCCGCGCCTCGATGCCCGCAATGCGCCCTTCCTGCCGCATCCCCGGGCGACGCCGCCCGGCGGCGCACCGCACCGAAACAATATCCTGATGCCACGCACCGCCGCTTGCGTGCGCAGGAATGAAAATATCCTCGCCGCAGACGCGCCCCTGCGCATCCAGCGGGGTCACAAAACCCCCGCCGCCATTGCGCAGAGCCGTATACCGCCCGCGCAGGACGGGCCCGCCGCTATGTTTTTTATCTTTTTTTAGAGTTCTTTTTTTCATGGCAAAATTATGATGAAGGGACAGAAAGGCGGAGAGGTGGAGAGATGGTTGAGGGGGGGGGGGGGGGGGGGGGGGGGGGGGGGGGGGGGCGGGGGGGGGGGGGGGG
>CAMBWG010000098.1 GCA_945871415.1 uncultured Desulfovibrio sp. | reverse complement strand
CCGTCCGGCCCGGGCAACCGGGCCGCACAAGAAGCTTTATGGACAAAGACTGCAAGGAAGCCTTGATGGTCGCCAAGGAACTGACGGCCAAATTTATTGAAACCCGTACTGTTTCACCCGGCAATTTCGCGGACGTTTTTCCCGCCGTGTACCGCGTGGTGCGCGAAGCCATCCGCGAAAGCGCCGCGGATGCCGGAAAGCAGGGGGGCGCGGCGTGAATCCCGTATCCGATGACGCAACGCAGGTCCGGCGGCATGATCAGGCCGTTTCCGGCATGTTCGGCCGCATTGCGGGCTGGTATGACCTTTGCAATCGTGTGCTGAGCCTTGGCATCGACCGCTACTGGCGGCGCGTGCTGGCCGACAATGTGCGCCTGGGACCCACCGGGCGCGTCCTTGATCTGGCCGCCGGAACGCTGGATGTGTCGCTGGCCATCCGGCGCCGCTATCCCGATGCGCGCATTCCGGCGCTGGACTTCTGCCTGCCCATGCTGCAGCGCGGCGCGCGCAAGCTGCATGGCTGGGATGCCGCGGCCATTCTGCCCGTGGCCGCCGATGCCAAGAAGCTTCCTCTGCCCGATGCTTCCGTGGATTGCGTGACCATTGCTTTCGGCATTCGCAACATCACCCCGCGTGACGAGGCTTTCCGGGAGATGCTGCGCGTGCTGACGCCCGGCGGACGCGCCTGTATTCTGGAATTCGGTTCCGGCAGGGAACGCATCTGGGGCGGTTTGTACAATTTTTATCTGGGCCGTATCCTGCCCCGTATCGGCAGGCTCTTTTCCGGCGACAATGCCGCGTATGGCTATCTCGCTGACACCATTAATGCCTTTCCCTCGGCGCTGACCCTGGAAAAGGAACTGACGGACGCGGGCTTTGCCCGTGCCTGGCATCAGAAGCTCACTTCCGGCATCGTCTGTCTGCACGTTGCCGAAAAGGCGCGGTAACGTGCTCGGGCAGCGCGGCGGAGGGCCCGCCGTACCGGTAAAGACGACCCCCTGACGTTCTCCGCCTCCCCGGACCGGGAGGCGCGTGCGTGCCGAAGCTGTCCTTTGCGGCGGGATGCCATCCCCCATTCAAAACGTTTCAGAAAGGGAGAAGGGGGCTTAAGGGGGAGAGGAGATGTTTTTTCCAAAGGCTTTTCCTCTCCCCCTCGCACCTCTCTCCCTTGCCATTACTGCTAACAGGAAGATCGCATGATTTCTTTTGAAGGGTTGAAGCGTCGGGAAAAGCCGTTGGCTGTCGTTGGTCTGGGCTATGTGGGGCTGCCGCTGGCGGTGGCCCTGTCGCGTCATATGGACGTGATCGGTTTCGACATCAGCGCCCGGCGCATCGAAGAGCTGAAGGGCGGGCATGATCACACCAACGAAGTGACGGACGAGAATCTGTCCGCCGCCGCGGTGCGCTACACCTGCGATCCCGCGGCGCTGGCCGAGGCTGCGGTCATCATCGTGGCCGTGCCCACGCCCATTGATGATCACCGCTCCCCCGATCTGACGCCGGTGGTGGGCGCGACCACCACGGTGGGCCGTCATTTTTCGCGCGGAACCGTGGTCGTCTATGAATCCACGGTCTATCCCGGACTGACGGAAGAAGTGTGCGTGCCCATTCTGGAAAAGGAATCGGGTCTGCGCTTCGGCGAGGATTTTACCGTGGGCTATTCGCCGGAGCGCATCAATCCCGGCGACAAGGTGCATACGCTGGAAACCATCGTCAAGATTGTTTCCGGTTCCGATGCCGCCACGGCGGATCTGCTGGCCGAGGTCTACGGCAGCGTCGTGCGCGCGGGCATTCATCGCGCCTCCAGCATCAAGGTGGCCGAAGCCGCCAAGGTCATTGAAAATACGCAGCGCGACCTGAACATCGCTCTTATGAACGAGCTGGCCATCATCTTCGGGCGTCTGGGCATCGAGACCACCGAAGTGCTGGAAGCCGCGGGCACCAAATGGAATTTCCTGCCGTTCCGGCCCGGACTTGTGGGCGGGCACTGCATCGGCGTGGACCCGTATTATCTGACCTTCAAGGCCGAGGGCATGGGCTTTCATCCCGAAGTCATCCTTGCCGGACGCCGTACCAACGACGGCATGGGCAAGTATGTGGCCGAATGCACGGTGAAGCATCTCATTGCCCGGGGCAACGTCATCCGCGGCGCGCGCGTGGGCATTCTCGGCTTCACCTTCAAGGAAAACGTGCCGGATCTGCGCAATACCCGCGTGGTGGACATTATTGCCGAGCTGCACGACTACGGCGTGGAAACGCTGGTGCATGACGCCGAGGCCGATCCGGCGGAAGCCATGCGCGAATACGGGCAGGAGCTGCTGCCTCTGGAGGCCCTGCGCGAGCTGGACGCCGTGATTCTGGCCGTGAGCCACCGGGCCTATGCGGCCTTTTCGCCCGAAGATATCCGGGCGCGCTTCCGCGATCCCGACAAGGGCGTGCTGATGGATGTGAAATCCCTGTACAATCCCGCCGCCATGCGGGCGGCCGGTCTGGATTACTGGAGATTGTAACGTGCTGCTGCTGTGTGCCGCCACAGGAAAGGAGCTGGCCGCCGTTCTCGGCGCGCGCGCTCCCGAAGGGCTGGCCGGGGCGCGCGACGACAGGCCGCCGCGCCCCTTTGCGGTTCGCCTGAAACACGGGACGGCGCTGGCCTGCACGACCGGCGTGGGCATTATCAATGCCGCCATGACGCTGGGCGTCGTGCTGGCGTCGGCCTCGGCCGCGCGCACGCCCGTCACCGCAACGCTCAATCTGGGCCTTGCGGGCGCCTTTGATCTGGAGGCCATGCCTTTGCGTTCGCATTGCGCCGTGCTGACGGAGATCTGGCCGGAATACGGTCTGCATGACGGGCGTTCCGTGGTGGCGGCGGCTTTTGGGTTCCCGCAGTGGGAACGGCCCGCCGCCGAAGGCGGCCCCGTGCGCGACCGTATTGCTCTGGCCGATCCCGACGCGCCGCCGCCGGCGACGGCGGAGATGCCGTCGGGCTGGAAGGTCGGCCCTCTGCCCGACGCTCCCCGCGTCAGTGCCGTGACCGTGGCCGGCGTTTCGGCCAGCATGGCGCGTGCGCGGCAGTTGCGCGATACCTATCCCGGCGTGGCCGTGGAAAATATGGAAGGCTTCGCCGTGGCTTATGTGTGCGCGCGCTACGGCATTCCCTGCTGGCAATGGCGCACCGTCTCCAACAAGGTCGGCCCGCGCGCCGCGCACGAAAAGGACTTTCCCGGCGCGCTGCAGGCGCTCGGCGAACTGCTTCCGGCCTTCAACCTCCTCTGAATCCCTTATGGCAACATTACTTCTGAAAGCGCGTCTTGCGCTGGAGCTTCCCCCCATAAACGCGGCCCTGAATCGTGCCGCCCGGGATCTGCCCGACGCCGTGCGTCCCGTGGCGCAACACATCTTCGACGCGGGCGGCAAGCGTCTGCGTCCGCTGCTGACCGTGCTCATGGCCAGACTGTGCGGTTACGACGGCGAAGATATCTACGATCTCGCCGTGACGCTGGAAATGCTGCACGCGGCAACGCTGCTCCATGACGATGTGCTGGACAATGCCGCCACGCGGCGCGGCCGGCCCGCGGCCCATACGCTGTTTGACGTGACGCCGACCATCCTTGCGGGCGACGCGCTGCTGTCTCATGCCAACAGCATGGTTGCCGACTACGGTGATCCGCGTCTCTGCCGCTGTTTTTCCGAAGCGACCAGCCGCACGGCCACAGGGGAAATTCTGGAAATAGCAGCCCAGCGCAGGGTGGATACCTCCGCCGAACAGTACGAGGAGATTGTGCGCGGCAAGACCGCCTGGCTGATCCGGGCCGCCTGCCAGATGGGCGCGCTGCGCGCCGGAGCTCCCGACGCGCTGGTGGAGGCCGCGGCCGCCTATGGCGAGAACGTGGGCATGGCCTTTCAGATGGTGGACGATGCGCTGGATTTTGCGCCCGAAAGCGAAACAGGCAAGCCCACCGGCGGCGATGTGCGCGAAGGCAAGCTGACGCCGCCCCTGCGCATGTATCGTGAAAGTCTTTCCGAAAACGAGCGCGCCGCCTTTGACGGCGCCTTTGCGGCGGGCCTCATGACGGCGGCCGATGCCGAAGCCGTTGCCGGGCGCATTCGCGCGGCGGGTTACGACGTCCGCACGCGGCAGCAGGCCGAGCAGTTCCTTGATCGGGCGCGGGATGCCCTGCTGTGTCTGCCCGACAGGCCGGAGCGCGCTCTCATGCTGCAAATGGCGGACTATGTCCGCGACCGCAAAAAATAGGCGCAGACCTTCTGCGCAAGCTTACGAGAGGGAGCTATGCTTTACCGCGTGGAAACGGGCCTACATGCCCACCTTACCGATACGCAGGGCCGCAAGACCGCCATGCACCTTGAAAAGGCGCTGGGGCTGCACGTTGCGGCCATTCGTCAGATCAAGGTCTACACCGTGGACGGCCTGTCCGCCGAACAGGCGGCCCGGCTGGTTGCCGAAGGCATCTGGCACGATCCCATCCTTCAGTGCGCCGCGCTGGAACCCCTGCCCGTGACGCAGCCCGCCGACTGGTTTGTGGAAGTGGGCTTCCGTCCCGGCGTGACGGACAACGAAGGCCGCACGGCCCGCGACACGGCCGCCATGGTGCTGGGCGTCTCCCGCGAATCCCTGCGGGTCTACACGTCCGTGCAGTATCGCATTGCCAATGACGCCGCCGCGCCGCTTTCCCGCGAGCAGGTGGAAGGCCTGGCCCGCGATCTGCTCTGCAATACGCTGATTCAGCGTTTCCGTGTCAAAAGCGCGGAAGAATGGGCCGCGGAACCCGGCTTTACCGCTCAGGCCGCGCAGGTGACCGGCGAAGCCAGCTCCGCCGTGGATACCATTCCTCTGTCCGGCATGGACGATGCCGCGCTGCAGAAAGCCAGCCGCGACAATACCTGGGCCCTGACCCTTGAGGAAATGCACTGCATCCGCGATCAGTTCTCCGGCGCGGAGGAATGCCGTCGCCGCGCCGCTCTGGGCCTGCCGCAGGGCGATCCCACCGACGTGGAAATGGAAGTGCTGGCTCAGACCTGGTCCGAGCACTGCAAGCACAAGATTTTTGCCTCGCGCATCGACTACGAAAACCGCGAAACCGGCCGCAGGGAAGATGTGGACAATCTCTACAAGACCTGCATCCGGGACGCCACGGCCCAGCTGCGCGCCCGCATGGGCGAGCGCGACTACTGCAAATCCGTGTTTAAGGACAATGCCGGCGTTATTTCCTTCATCAACGGTTATGACGCCTGCATCAAGGTGGAGACGCACAACAGCCCTTCGGCGCTCGACCCCTACGGCGGCGCGCTGACCGGTATTGTGGGCGTCAACCGCGACCCCATGGGCACGGGCATGGGCGCGGAACTCGTCTGCAATACGGACGTGTTCTGCTTTGCCTCTCCCTTCTATGACAAGCCGCTGCCTCCCCGTCTGCTGCATCCCCGCCGCGTGCTCGAAGGCGTGCGCGAAGGCGTGGAGCACGGCGGCAACAAGTCCGGCGTGCCGACGGTCAACGGTTCGCTGGTCTTTGACGAGCGCTATCTGGGCAAGCCGCTGGTGTACTGCGGCACGGTCGGCATTCTGCCCACCGAAGTCAACGGCCGTCCCGGCTGGGAGAAAAAGGCCGAAGTGGGCGACGTCATCGTCATGACCGGCGGCCGCATCGGCAAGGACGGCATTCACGGGGCCACCTTCTCTTCCGAGGAGCTCCACGAAGGTTCTCCGGCTACGGCCGTGCAGATCGGCGACCCCATCACCCAGCGCAAGATGTATGACTTCATCATGCGCGCCCGCGATCTGGGCCTTTATAATGCCATTACCGACAACGGCGCGGGCGGTCTGTCCTCGTCCGTGGGCGAAATGGCCGAAGATACCGGCGGCTGCGTGCTCGACATCGCCAAAGCGCCCCTTAAGTACGACGGTCTGCGTCCCTGGGAAATTCTGCTTTCCGAAGCGCAGGAGCGCATGACCCTTGCCGTGCCTCCGGCCAAACTCGACGAGTTCATGGCCCTTGCGAAGCGCATGGACGTGGAAGCCACGGCCCTTGGTCACTACACCGACAGCGGCTTCTTTGAAGTGCGTTACGCCGACCGCGTGGTCGCCTCTCTGCCCATGAGCTTCATGCACGACGGCGTGCCGCAGCTTCGCCTCAAGGCCGTGTGGGAAGCCCCGGCCGTCAGGGACATCCGCGTGGAAGTGGCCGATGCCGACGAAGGCGCGTTCCTCAAGCGCATGCTCTCGCGCCTCAATATCTGCTCCAAGGAATACATCGTGCGGCAGTACGACCACGAAGTGCGCGGCGGCAGCGCCGTCAAGCCGCTTGTGGGCGTGCTGCGCGACGGTCCTTCCGATGCGGGCGTGCTGCGTCCCGTGCTGGAATCCGACGCCGGTCTGGTGGTGTCGCACGGTATCTGCCCCAAGTTCAGCGATTACGACACCTACTGGATGATGGCCAACGCCATGGACGAAGCCATCCGCAATGCCGTGGCCGTGGGCGGCGACCCCGACGCCATGGCCGGGGTGGACAACTTCTGCTGGTGCGACCCCGTGCAGAGCGAAAAGACGCCCGACGGCCATTACAAGCTGGCCCAGCTTGTGCGCGCCTGCAAGGCTCTCCAGCAGTTCTCGCTGGCCTTTGGTCTGCCCTGCATCTCCGGCAAGGACTCCATGAAGAACGACTACACCGGCGGCGGCGAAAAGATTTCCATTCCGCCCACGGTGCTGTTCTCCATCATCGGCGTCATCCGCAACGTGACGGCGACCCAGACGTCCGATTTCAAGGCCCCCGGCGATCAGATTTATCTGCTCGGCGGCACCTGGCGTGAAATGGCGGGCAGCGAAGCCGCCGACGAGCTGGGCCTCAAGGGCGGGCGCGTGCCGCAGGTGGACGCCGCCACCGCCCGTCTGCGCTACCGCGCCGTGCACGGGCTCATCGGGCAGCGCGCTCTGTCCGCCTGCCATGACTGCTCCGACGGCGGTCTTGCCGTGGCGCTTGCGGAAATGTGCATCGGCGGCCGTCTCGGCGCGGATGTCGATCTTGACGCCGTGGCCGCTCTCGAAGCCATGTCCCGTACGGAACTGCTCTACAGCGAATCCGCCAGCCGTCTCCTTGTCAGCGTCAAGCCCGAATTCGCCATGATGCTCGACATGCTCGGTCAGTGGCAGATCTGCCGCCGCATCGGCGTGGTGACCGATACCGGCAGCCTCAACGTCCGCAGCGGCTCCTCCATCATCCTTAACGAAAACGTCGAAGACCTCGCCCGCGCCTTCAAGCGCACCCTTGACTGGTAAGCGTTAAGCGCGGTTTTTTGACTGGTTGGATTCGCCCGCCCGTCCGAAAGGACGGGCGGGCGTTTTGTTTTCGTTTTTTGTATGAATTGAGGGGGGAGGGGAAACCCCTTGGCTGGCGCACAAGGGCGCTGCAAGAACGCCTTAAAAGGCTTGGCCTCCCCCCTCAAACTCCCCCCACCCCTTCCCCAACGCGCTTTTTTCTGCAAGATGGAAGAAGGCGGAGGCGCTGGAGCTTTCCCCGGGCCGCACGTCTC
>CAMBWG010000097.1 GCA_945871415.1 uncultured Desulfovibrio sp. | reverse complement strand
GCCTCCAGCGCGCGGCTCAGCGTCAGGAGAAGATTGTGAAACTGCGGCGTGCCGTTCCAGATCTGGCTGAACAGCCGGGCACGTCCGGCTGTGTCCAGCCGGGGAGCCAGCGCGGCCGCCCGTGTCCAGTAGCCGTACTGCAGCATCTGCACACGCGGCCGGGAGGCAAAGTTGCGCTGCAGGTCTTCGCGCAGATCTTCCACATCGTCGGCGCTGACGGCGTTGTTTTCCGGGCCTGCGGTCTGCTCCAGCTCGTCCAGCGCCGCGTCCAGGGCTTCGGCGTCGGGCGCGTCCTTGTGATCGCAGTCCGCATAATAGGTATTTGCCAGCACGCGCACCACGTCCGTTTCCGTAAGCAGACGCAGACGAATGGGAAAGTCGGGCGTCATGTCCGGCGGGGGCGTCGTGGTGAAGCGGGTGACAAGACCGGTGGATTCCTTGCCGCCTTCCGGGTTGATTTCCGTAAGAAAATCATGCGTCGTGCCGCAGAAGTCCGCCAGCAGCACCCCCCGGGGCGTGCGGGCCAGCGCGGAAATAAGATAGGATTTGCCCGACTGGCTCGGGCCGAACACGCCCACGCACATCTTGCGCCGGGCCGCGGCTTCGCATTTGCCGAAAAAGCGCGCGGCATGACGCATTTCCTTCTGGAGCGCGCCCGCGGCGCTGCCCACGGCCTCGCTGTTGTCCTTCAGCCAGCTTTCCGCCTGGCGCGCGCTGTCGTGCAGCGCCCGGCAGCGTTGTGCGAGTTCCTTGTCCTGCTGATCCATGCTCTTTCTCCTCTGCGCCTGTGCGGACGCCGCATGTCCCCGTACCCTCTGAAAAAGCGCGCTGGGGAAGAGATAGGGGGTCTGGGGAAGGATTACAAGAAGGCCTTTCCCTGCTTCGCTGCGGAAAGGCCGGGCCTTCTCGCGCGAGCAGCGACCGAATGGCGGCCGCAGGCCGTGCCCGTTGCGACGCAGGAAGCTGCGGGCATCGACAGCAGAGATGAGGGGTTTATCTTCTCTCCAGACAAGCTGCGGATATTTGTAACGCGTTTTAGCCGCCCGTGACGACCACGCCGGTATCCAGCCAGTAGCCTTCGTCAAGCGGCAGTGTCTGAAGGCGTATTTCGAGGTCCTGCCTCTGTACGCTTCTGCCGTTGCGATCGCTGACGGTATCGATAATGAAATCGCCTTCGTTGCGATCCTTGTCCTCGCTGCCGCGGCTGTCGTTGTCATCCCAGACATCGGCCACGCGCAGGCGCAGGGATACCGTGTAGGGAAGATGCCCGGACGCCCGGGAGCGGGCTTCCTCGCTGGTGAAGTCGAGCAGGTGGTAACGGGTGGTGGGCCAGCGTTCGGCCTCAAGCTGGCGATAGCCGATGAAGAGAGGGCCGCTGAAGGCCACATCCCGTGACAGTTCCACACCTTCCTTGTTGTCCACATTGACCTCGAACCAGACATGAGGACGGCGCAGCTGACCGTTGATGTCCATTTCCCCGATATAGCGGGCCGTGGAGGAAAGACGCAGCGCCCGGGTATCGAAGGAGAAGCCTTCCAGATGCCCTTCGGCCAGTGCGCAGAGAATGGCCCCGACCACCACGGTGGTCTTGGGGTCGGTAATGCGCCCGACGGCGTCGGTAAAGGGATACCAGGCCCCCACATGATAGTGGCGCATGGGAATGATGCGATCCGGCGGTACGGGGACTTTGGCAAGGATGCCGTCGATGACGGCATTCCACGCGCTGGGGCGGCCCGTCAGGATGAGCGCGTCGCTGTCGTAGAGCCGGACCAGTTCGCACAGGGAGGACAGGGCGTCGCCGAGGGTGTCCAGAATGGTCTTGTCCACGGCTTCCGGCACAATGTCCAGCGGCACGTCCATGATGGAAAAGTCGCCTATGGACGGATACATGCGGCGGGCCAGTTCATTGATGGCCGCTAGCGTTTCCTTTTGCGGATGCGGCGCGCGGAAGGGCATGGACGTGTCCTGCGGTTCGTCATCCTGCGCCGGAAGGAAGAAGTCCCGGATACGGCAGGTTCTGCCGGAGGCCGCGTCGCCTTCTTCGCACAGCGTCAGGATGCCCAGCGCCACGGGGGCGGCAATCTGGCGCACAAGACGGACGCGGGTATTACGTTCCCGCTGGCTGGTGCCGATGGCATCGCGCCCGAAATAGCGGGCAATAAGCCCGGAGGGATCATCGACACCCCGTTTCTGAAGTTCCTGCTCCACGGCGGGAATGATGTGGCGAGAAACCACGGCGCGCAGGACTTCGTCGCCCGCGCGGTTGAAGCCGTCGCGGAATTCCGTATGCGGAACGATGCGCGCGGTTTCACCGGGAGCGCTGGCCAGCTCATAGGTGGTAATGGAAAGATCCGTCGTGCCGCCGCCGATGTCCAGCGAGGCCACGCGCACGCAGGGACGGTTGTCGTAGGCGGCGCGGGGTTTGCCCAGAATATGGAAGAGATGGTGGGCGTCGCCGTGATGCTTGACGCCAAGCTCATTATAGAGCAGCACCAGCTGCGAACAGCTGGCCTCGTCCCAGTCGCAGCGTATGACGGGGCTTGCCCGGTAGTCCCGGATGGTGCGTTTGCCGTTTTCAGTATGCCATGCGCTCCAGCCGAGCGCTTCCCATACGACGCGCACGGCCCAGAGAACCCAGCGCCGGAAGATGCGTTTTTCCGCCACGGGCATGGCCGTGGGCACGGTAAAGATGACGCGGCGCAGACGGCGCGGCAGATTGGGCAGTTCCCGCCGGGCGCGCGTTGCCGGGGAGTTGATGGTGATGACGGCCTGCGTCAGGATTTCCCCGAGCATGAACATCATGAGCGACGAGCGCGTGAACAGGGATTCAAACAGAGGTTCGGCCTGCTGCTTGCGCAGGGCCGGGCTTTTTTTGAACAGCGGGTCGTCAAAGCAGGCCAGCGGCGTGCCCTGAGGGTTGAGCTGGCGTGGGAAAAGACCGCGGCTGACCATGGGTTCGGCATTGCCGCCGGTATTATACCGCCAGCTCTGCTGCCACGGGCGCTCATCCCAGAGATAGCGCTTGGGGCTGGACATGCCCGTGCAGCCTTCGGCGCAGACGGCCCGTGTGGTCAGCCGCGCGGCCTCGGGCCCGAGACGCACGGAGGAGGGCCAGGCAAAGGCCGGCGTGCGCCGACCGGAACGGCGGCTCAGGGCGTCGTTGCCGAAGGTTGCGTCCACAAATTCCACGCGCGTTTCAAAGGGCTCCTCGTAGACAAGATCGGGACGGCTCAGATCGCGCAGTTGCAGCAGATAGCTGTTGTTGAGATTGGTATGACTCTGCGGCGGCGTTTCTATGAGAATGCCCGTGGTGCGCGAATTGCCGATATCCAGCACAAGATCCACGTCCATGGGTGTGTCGCGGGACGGATTGATGGTCTGCACGGAAACGTCCCCGATGGCACGACGGACCACATCCAGCCAGGTCAGATAGGCCGCAAGATGTTGCAGCAGATAGGGGTCGTCGTCGCGCCAGGAACCGCGTCCGCTGTGCCTGCTCTGCCGGTAGGCGTCATAGATGCCGGACAGCCACTCGTCCACCCAGGCGGCATTGAGGAACCAGGCATTGTCGCGGACGTGATGCGCCAGCATGAAATGGCCGTGCGCCGCCACATCCTGCGGCGACAGGGCGTGATACTGCTCTCCGGTCGCGGGGCGCTCCTCCACATTGGTGTCGAAAAGAAGAATGACGCGCAGACGCGACGGGTCTGCGGACGAGGGCAGCACGCGGGCCCGTGCCCAGTTGGACGGCCCGTATTCAAAGCGTTTGCCGCCGTCGGGCCAGTGCTGATCCAGCGTGCGCAGGAAGGGAACGGGAAGCCAGTGCGCCTGCCAGATTTCGATGACGCGTTCCGCGGCCATGTCGTAATCATTGTCGGCGGGCTCGCCGGTGAGCATGTCGATAAAACCGTCCTGCGTATCCTGAAGGCAGCGCAGATAGTGGGTATAACGGCCGTTATCCTGTTCCAGCTTGCGTTCTTCCCGGAAGTTCCGGCGCACGCCGCGCAGGGCCGACAGCGGCAGTTCAAAATCCAGAAACTGGGGGCAGCCGCCGGGAATGAGGCTGACCGGCGAAAGGTAGCGTGGTATTTCCATGTTCCATTTCCTTGTCGGGATACGGCAGACCGCGCACGCCGCGGGGCCGCCGCCTCGCGTTTGCCATTTCTCAATGGAAAACGCTTTCACAGGGCCTACTTGCGCTTGAAGCGCGCCTTCCAGCGCAGGTTCTTGCCGCCCATTTCGTTGCCGTTGCACTGGGTGCTGTTGTTGTTGCCCCTGCATTCCACCTTTTGCGGCACATACTGCCCGCCGCGCGGACAGCGGGCGTCGCCGGCCTCGAAGGTCAGTCCGTCGCCCCGGAACTGCGCCTGTGCGCTGCCGCTGCAAATCTGCCCGTTGCGTTCCCGCACAAAACGGCGACCGCGGCCGTTCTTGTCAAAGCAGTATTCCGCCACAATGGGTTCGTTGCGCGGGTGCGAATAGAGGCCGGTTTCGCTGACCCAGCAGCCCTCAAGGAAGGAGAGGTCCTTCTTCTTGGCGGCGTCATCCGGGATTTTCAAATCTTCGCCCTTGCGCGGGGCGGGCCTGGGCTCGGGTTTTGGTTCCGGCTTCGGTTCGGGCCTGGGCGTGACGGGTTTCGGTTTTGGCTCGGGCTCTGGCTTGGGTTCGGGAGCCGGCGGCGTTTCGCCGAAGAAGGGTTCCACCATTTGCGGCTCGGCTTTGGGTTCCGGCTTCGGTTCGGGCTGCTTCTCAACAGGCGCTACAGGGGGAGGCGTGGGCGCGGGTTTGCAGAGTTGCGCCCGGAGGTTGAGCTGCTCCCGCAGGCGCGCCAGCTCATCTTCCAGCGCGGCGCGTCTGGCTTCGGCGGCTTCCACGGCCTGCCGTGCCTGATCGTCCCGGAAGCAGCCGGAAGGCAGCGGCGAGGGCAGCAGTCCCAGCATGGCCGCCAGCAGCCAGAGCAGCAGCAGGAGCAGGAAGAGCGGCAGCAGCCAGCCCGGCGACAGCAGACAGCCGCGTGCCGCAGCCGGAGCCGCCGCAACGGGAGCGGCGACGGCGGCCGCCGGGGCCGCAGCCGGAGCGGGCGCGGGAGCGAGAGCGCCGAGACGGGTCAGATCCTGAGGCTGCGCACCTACCGCCCCCGGAGCAAAGCCCCAGTTGGTCAGGACGGGCCGGCCGTTGACGGACCAGAGGTCATCGTCGGCGGGATGACGCAGGGCCAGTGCCAGAAGCTGGCCGCTCAGGGCGGCGTTGTGCCCTTCGGCATCCAGTTGATTTGCCAGCGTCTGAATGTCGCGGGCCAGTGCCCCGGCTTTGCCCCGGAGGGCTTCGGCCTCATCCGGCGGCAGTTGCGAGACGGGGACGGCCGGACCGTCGGCGTCCGTATACCAGTCCACGGAGCGACGCTCGGGATCATGCTGGGGTTCCGCCAGAAGCGCGGCATGTTCCGGGCCGAGCCGTTGCAGCAGCAGGGCCCGCAGCTGCGCATGACATTCCACGGCAAAGATGCCCTGTCCGGCAAGGGCGCGCAGCGCGCCGCGCTGTGAGGTATGGAGAAAGGTGCTCATCCTGCGGCCTCAAAAGCTGTCGGTTGAAGACGGAGGGAAAAGGCCCGATCAGCGGGCGCTCTTTGTCGTGTCGTCGGCCACGGCAAAGGGCACTCCCGCCTCGCGCAGAAAGTCCATGACGCTGGAGGCGACAATGGCCAGGCTGGACTGGCGATAGGATTCCTCGTCCAGCTTGATGAACGTGTTGATACCGACCACATGGCCGGCGGCATTGACCAGAGGCCCGCCGCTGTTGCCCTGCGAGACGGTGGCCGAGTGGACGATGAGGCGGGGGGTGCGATCCAGCACGACGTTGACGACGCCGTCGCTGTAGACCACTTCGGGCGCGGTCTGGCTCTTGCCCGCCAGCAGGGCGCGGAATTTGGGATCGTCGCCGGAAACGGCCCCGGGGAAGCCCCAGGCGCTGACGCGTTCGGTGCGCTGCGGGTCCGGCGCAAAGCGCAGGGCCTGAACGGCGGCAGGCTTGTCCAGCGAGAGCAGGGCAAAGTCGCGCCCTTTGTCCACGGCGAGGCGCAGCGGCCGGGCGCGGCGGATGCCGCTGGTTTTACCGTTGATCAGGAAGACGTCGCGGGCGTCGCCGATGACGTGCGCATTGGTGAGCACATGGGACGGGGAAATGAAAAAGCCGGAACCCAGGGCGAGACCGCCGCTCTGGCGCGCCAGAATAAGCACGGTGGCGTCTTCGATCCGTCGCGCCTGCGAGGGGGCGGGAGCGGGCGTCACGGCGGGAGCGGCCTGTTGTGCGGGCGTTGCTTCGGGGCTTTCGGCGGGCGGTGGCGTGACGGGAACGTCAGCCGGCGCCGCGGGCAGAGCGGACAGGCGTTCTTTGACAAGGCAGGGATCTTCCCGCAGCAGGGCAAGCCATTGTTCCCGCTGCTGCATAAGCTGACGCTGCTGTTCCTCCAGAACGCGCAGTGTGGCCTGCGCGGCCTGTTTTTCCAGTTCGGCTGCCTGCCACTGTCGCCACATGTGCCACGCCAGCAGGCCCAGCAGGGCAATCAGGACAAGAACCGCCCAGAACCAGGGCGTCGCGTACCACGCCGGGCGGGGGGCGTCGGCCTGCGGCACAGGCTCCGTTGCGGGAGCGCCGGAGGGCGCGGGACGTTCTTCACTCATGGCAAAACCTCGTGCGAATCCGCATGAAAGGGCTGGGAACTCGAAGCAGCATTTGCAGAATGTCGGGGGGAAGAATTACGGGAACGCCTTTCCGCTGGAAAGGCTGGGCCCCTTGCGTGCCAGCCAAGGGGGGCTCTTCCCCCCCGGAAGAACGATGTCGTGGCAACACGTTTTAGCCGAGCAGGGCCGCGACCGAATTTTCGTAGCTGCTGATGCGCTTGTCCACATCCTGCCGCGTGGTGTCAAGATCGCGTTGCGCGGCCTTGAATTCATCGCTCTTGCGCTGTACTTCCGGCGTCGTGCGGGGGGCGGGCGTCGCCGCCTTCTGCGTCCGGGGCTTCCGGGACTTCGGCGTCGTGGCGCGCGGCGCGGGTGCAGGGGCGGGCGCGGAGGCCTGTGCGAGTTGTTCCTCCTGTCGTTGCAGAGTCGCCTGATATTCCTTGTCCCGTTCCTGCATGGTCGTGGCCGTGCTGCCGAGAATGGCGGAGGTTTCCTGAAGGCCGCTGCGGATTTCCTGATAGCGCGCTTCAAATTCCGTGCGGGAAATGGAGCCCGCGCGGTACTGATTGGCAGCCAGGCGGAACTGCTGATCGTAACAGCGCAGAGATACCCTGGCGGCGGCAGTGGCGCGGTTCATGCTGGCGGCATCTTCACCGAGGCTGCGGGCGTACTGTTGCAGATAGTCGGCATCGCGTGCGGCGGTCTGCTGTTTGCCGTAGATATTGCCGCCTATGGCGCCGGCCGCGCCGCCGGCGGCCGCGCCCACAAGAGCGCCTTCCACCTTGCCGGTGCTCAGGCCGCCGATGAGGGCGCCCAGCAGAGCGCCGCCCACAGCGCCGCCGACGGTAGTCTTGTTGGTAAGC
>CAMBWG010000096.1 GCA_945871415.1 uncultured Desulfovibrio sp. | reverse complement strand
AAGGTGCTGTCGCCGCATTTTCATGCGCTCGGCGGGGATGCGCCATTCCTTTGCTTCAAGGTCAAACTCCTGCCACTGTGCGGCGCGAAGCTCGGTGGGGCGGGTGAAAACCAGCGGGGCCAGTTTCAGGGCACAGACCAGAGGAAAATACCCCTCGTAGTTGTCGATGTCCCGCAGAAGCTGGCCGACTTTCTCCGGTTCCAGCACCGCCGCCCGGTGGACGGTCTTTCTCGGCCGCAAGGCTCCCCGCAGATCGGCCGCGACATTGTGTTTCGCCCGGCCCGTAATGACCGCATAGCGGAAAACCTGATTGATGATTTGCAGCACTCGCCGGGATGTCTCGTGGTTGCCCCGTTGCTCCAGCGGCTTGACCATATCCATGATGTCCCGTGTTTCCAACTTGGCGATGTGCGTTTTGCCGATGATCGGGAAAATGTACGTCTCCAGCCGGTACATGACGGTTCCCTGATGTTTTTCGGAGAACTCGGCCATACGGGTTTCATGCCATTCTCTGGCGATATTCTGAAAGCTCTCGCGTTCGGCTGTGATTCTGGCCTTCTTTTCTTCCCGTTTCTGCTCGGAGGGATCAACGCCTTTGGCCAGCAGACGCCGGGCATCCTCACGCCGCTCTCTGGCGTCCCTGAGCGAGACGGTGGGGTATTCCCCGAAACTGAGCAGTTTGCTCTTGCCGTCAAAGCGGTAAGCCATTCTCCACAACTTGCTGCCGCTGGTGGGGACATAGAGGAACAGGCCGCCGCCATCGAAATACTTGCGGGGCTTTGAATCGGGTTTCAGACTGCGGATGTGGGTATCGGTAAGAGGCATGGGCACTCCCTGGTTGTCGTTGGACGGAGAGATACCCACATGGACAAAAATATTTTTGATTCCGGCCGGTTATCCGTGTAGGTATCGGAAATATCGTACCACATTTCTACCTACGGATATACCCACAAAATGTTTGGATGCAAGCGGACGAGGCTGGACTTCAGGAAACCGTATTGGAAGGAAAAAATAAAGAATGCCAAGGCCTTTTGGACTTTGGCATTCTTCTTTGTACCTAAATTTGGCGTCCCCAAGGGGATTTGAACCCCTGTCGACGGCGTGAAAGGCCGTTGTCCTGGGCCGGCTAGACGATGGGGACGTTCATGCGGCAAGAGCGTTTCTACGTGTTTTGCCTGTCGCTGTCAACAGAAAAATTATCTTTGGGGGGACGCGGGAGGATCAGGCGTCGATTTCCATGTAGGTTGCCGTCTGCGCGCCCTTTTCCGAAACGCTGACGCTGTACACGCGCACGGCCCGCGCCTGCGGATTCGGATGTTCCGCCAGCAGCCGCGCCACCCTGCCCCAGATATGGCGCGAAAGGTTCTCCGATGACGGATTCATGTTGTCAAATGGAGCAACCTCGTTGAGGATCCGGTGATCCAGTTCTTCCAGCGTGGTCTTGAGCGCCTGCTTCAGCAGCTTGAAATCCAGCAGAATCTCCGTGTCCGCTTCCAGCCGCTCGCCTTCCACCGTCAGTTCCACGGCAAAGTTGTGCCCGTGCAGGCGTTCGCACTTGCCTTCGTAATGCCGCAGCGCATGTCCTGCGGAAAATTCGTCGCGCACGGTAAGGCGCCAGAGTTTGCGTGCCATCAGCTCATAATCCAGTAAATGATGAAGGCGGAGACAATGACGATCAGAATGGCCAGCACCGTACGGGCATTCTGATCCCATACGATATCGTCGTCCGTATCGCCCTGCTCCAGATTGCCGGTCTGCGTCGGGCTGATGAGACGCACCAGCCATGACATGAAGGATTCAAACGCGCTCATGGGACTTCCTTGTGTTGCAGCGGCGTCCGAAAAGACGCCCGGCTTCGGAAAACAAAATACCGACGCGGCGGAAATGCCGTCCGCACTCCGCCTGCGGCGGGGTCAAGGATTCCATCGGCATCGGCCTTCTGTCAAATGTTTTTGTCCAGTCATCCCGGATCAGGGCGTTTTGCCATTAAAAAAAGCAGAACGCGAGGCGGCGGCACAGCGCCGCCCTGTCAAAAGTGAGCGGAAAAACCGCGCTTTTCCGCAAAACAACAGGCCGGATACGTTGCCGCCGGACGCGGATCAGGACGCCCAGGCGGCAATGGCCCGATCCAGATCCGGGCCGGGCGTCACGGTAAAGTTCGCCCCCAGACGAATACGGCACTCGCAATCATCAAGAAGCACATTCAGATAGGCTTCCACCGGACCGGGGTGCGCCTGAATGATATTGCGCAGGGCCAGCATATCCTCCCGCCCCAGTCGTCCGGCGGGCACGGAAATACCGATGGGACGGTCGCTCTCGCGGCAGGCTTCGGCCAGCAGACGCACGCTCTGCCCGAGCATCTTCACTTCGCGAGGCGCTTCTTCCTCGCCGTCCACTTCGTCCCCGCCGTCCTGCTGGGCATCGATCTTGCCCACCAGACACAGAGGCTGTTCGCTCTTGAGCAGCTCGCGCGCTTCGGCATAGGATCGGGGGAAGAAGGTGACTTCCGCATGCCCCGTCAAATCTTCCACGGCCACAAAGGCCATGCGCTCGCCCTTGGATTTGGTGATGACTTCCTTGATGCCGGTCACCAGCACGGCGCAGGTCAGTTCCGCACCGGGAAAGCGATCGCGGGCGTCTTCCAGCGTTGTCATGCCGTTACGCCGGATCTCCCGGCTGAAGGGCTGGAGCGGATGACTGGTCAGGAAAAAGCCGAGCGCCTCCTTTTCCGCCTTGAGCTTAAGGTCTTCGTCCATTTCCGGCATGCCCGCTTCCGGGCAGTCAAAACCGATGCCCGGCTGCGGCGCGGCCTCCACCTGCGGCGCCATCGCCAGCAGCGACACCTGATTGGAAGCCTTGTCCTTGGCGCGTTTCTGAGCGCGGGCCACCGTAATATCCAGCGCGGCCAGCAGCGCTGCCCGGCTTGCGCCGAGACAGTCACAGGCTCCGCCCTTGATCAGGCTTTCCAGAACGCGCTTGGTCACCTTGCGCAGGTTCACGCGCGAGCAAAGATCATACAGCGACGCATAGGCCCCGCCGTCGGCGCGTGCGTCGATAATTTCCCGGATGGCTTCGTCGCCCACGTTCTTGATGCCGCCCAGCCCGAAAACAACCTTGCCGTCCTTGGCCGAGAAGGAACGCTGGCTGTCGTTGACCGAGGGCTGCACCACGTCAATGTCCATATCCTTGCAGCAGGACACGTACTTGAGCAGCTTTTCCTGATTGCCCATTTCCGACGTCATGAGGGCGGCCATAAATTCGACCTTGTGATGCACTTTCAGGTAGGCCGTAAAATAGGACACGAGCGCATAGGCGGCCGAATGCGACTTGTTGAAGCCGTAGGCCGCGAATTTTTCCATCAGGTCGAAGATTTCATCGGCCTTTTCCTGCCCGATGTTGTTCTTTGCGGCCCCTTCGACGAACTTCACGCGCTCCTTGGCCATGGCCTCTGCCTTTTTCTTACCCATGGCGCGCCGCAGCAGGTCAGCGCCGCCCAGCGTGTAGTTGGCGATGATCTGGGCAATCTGCATGACCTGTTCCTGATAGACAATGACGCCGTAGGTATCCCGCAGGCATTCCGTCAGCGAGTCATGCGGATAGACGACCGGCACCTGCCCGTGCTTGCGCTTGATGAATTCGTCCACCATGCCCGAACCGAGCGGCCCCGGACGGTACAGGGCCAGCATGGCGATGATGTCCTCGAAGCACGAAGGCTTGAGCATGCGCAGATACTGCCGCATGCCGGAACTTTCCACCTGAAAGACGCCGTCGGTATCGCCGCGCGAATACAGATCATAGGTGGCCTGATCGGTCAGCGGCAGATTGTCCAGATCGGGCGCTTCCTGTCCCTGAAGGGTGATGTTGTCCAGCGCGTCCTGAATGAGCGTCATGGTCTTGAGGCCCAGGAAGTCGAACTTCACCAGACCTGTCTGTTCGGTCATGGGGCCGTCGAACTGTGTCACAAGTTCGCCGCGCTTGCCCAGATAGAGCGGCAGATACTCCACCATGGGCTTGTCGGAAACCACCAGACCGGCCGCATGCGTGGACGCATGGCGCGACAGGCCTTCCAGACGCTGCGCCGTATCCAGCAGATTTTTAACCTGTTTGTCTTCCTTATACAGGCGTTGCAGTTCCGGTTCCGCCTCCATGGCCTTGGCGATGGTCATTTTCAGATCATCCGGCACCATCTTGGCGATGCGGTCCGTTTCCGCAAAGGTCATGCCCAGCGCGCGCCCCACGTCGCGCACAACGCCCTTGGCCTTCATGGTGCCGAAGGTCGTGATCTGGGCCACGCTGTCCTTGCCGTAGGTGTCCACCATATGCTGGATCACCTCGGTGCGCCGCCGTTCGCAGAAGTCCACGTCGATATCGGGGAGGCTGACGCGCTCGATGTTCAGGAAGCGCTCAAACAGCAGATTGTAGGGCAGCGGGTCAAGGTTGGTGATACGCAGCGCCCAGGCCACGAGACTCCCCGCCGCGGAACCGCGCCCCGGTCCCACCGGAATGCCGTGGTCCTTGGCCCAGTTGATGAACTCCTGCACGATGAGGAAATATCCCGGAAAGCCCATCTCGCAGATGACTTTCAGCTCGTATTGCAGGCGGTCGCGGTAGGCCTGCGGATCAATCTTATCGCGATCCGGGTGCTTTTCCAGACGCTTTTCCAGACCGTCCTCGGCCAGACGACGAAATTCCGATTCCAGCGTGGCGCCCTCGGGCAGCGGATAAACGGGAAAATAGTGATGGCCGAAGTCCAGCTCCACGTTGCACTGCTCGGCAATGCGCATGGTGTTGGCCAGCGCCTCGGGCACGTGCCCGAAATCGCGCTCCATGTCCTCGGCGGACTTGTAATACAGCTGGTTGGTGCCGAAACGCATGCGCTTGGGATCGTCCATGGTGGTCTGCGTCTGAATGCAGAGCAGCACCTCGTGGGCCTCCACGTCATCGGCATTGAGATAGTGGCAGTCGTTGGTCGCCACCAGCGGCAGTTTCAGCTTTTCCGCTATTTCCATCAGACCGTTATTGGCGCGCACCTGCTCTTCCAGCCCGTTGGACTGCAATTCCAGATAGAAGCGCCCGGGATAAATGGAAGCATATTCTTCGGCCAGCGACAGGGCCTTGTCCATGTCGCCTGCCTCGATGGCGCGGGGAATCTCGCCCGCAATGCAGGCGGAAAGACAGATCAGCCCCTCGGCATGTTCCCGCAGCTGGGCCTTGTCCACGCGCGGCTTGTAATGAAAGCCTTCCAGGTAGCCGCGTGTGACCAGCCGGATCAGGTTATGATAGCCGGTCATGTTCTGGGCAAGCAGAATCAAATGATTCCGCCTGCGCGCCAGTTCGCTTGTCCTGTCCGTATGATCGTGACAGACATAGACCTCGCACCCGAAAATGGGCTTGATGCCCACGGAGGCGCATTGCTTGGCAAAATAGGCGGCCCCGAACATATTGCCATGATCCGTGATGGCGCAGGCAGGCATGCCAAAATCCTTGGCCCGCGCGCACAGGTCCTTGAGGCGAATGGCGCCGTCAAGCAGGCTGTATTCCGTGTGGCAATGCAAATGCACAAAATCCGCCATCTTTTCCCTCGCAAAAAATGAAAGGCTGTATTGCCGTGCCGCCTCCGGCCATGCCGCGCACTCAGCACGACGAGACGACAGGCCATATGCGTTTGAAACACACAGCGTTTCAAACTGAAAATACTCTAGTATCGCTACATACCACAGAGATCGACGACGCTCAAGCTCACGCCGCTTGCCTTGGCGGGCCGCTGACGATACACCTTGAAGATGAACGCTACCTTGCCAGACATTCATTCTCATGAGGCATGGTTCCGCGCCTATGCGGCGGCGGAACGCGCCAAGGAACAGGAAAACCCCGCGCCGCTGGAGCTGAAAGAACAGCACACGGCGGGCGTGCTGCGCCATGCCCGGGCCATTGTTGCGGAAGAGGCCTTCCCCCCCGCGGAAGCCCGCGCCGCTCTTCTGGCCGCCCTTTATCACGACGTGGCCCGCTTTGAGCAGTACCGGATTTTCCGCACATTTCGCGATCCACTGTCCCGCAATCACGGACAATGGGGCGTGTGCATTCTCAAACGGGAAGCGCGCCTTGCCGCGGAAACACTCGAAGTACGCCGCCTGACGCTGGCGGCCGTAGGTCTGCACAACCGCTATGCCCTGCCCGCGCAGCTGCCGGAATCCTTCTGGCGCGTGACCTGCGTCGTACGTGATGCCGACAAGCTGGACATCCTGCGCGTCATGGATACCAACCTGCATCACCCCGACGCGGCGACGCGCACGGCGGTTCTCAGTCTCCCGGATACGCCGGAGCTGTATTCCCCCCGTGTTCTGGAAGACGCACTGGCCAATCGCGTGGCCGCCTACGCTGATTTGAGCAGCGTCAACGACTTCCGGGTGCTGCTGGGAACCTGGTTCAACGATCTGCATTTCACGACAAGCCGACGGAGCTTTCTTCAGGAAGGCCATGCCCGGCGTCTGGTGGAGGAATTGCCCCGGAATGACGCCTACGGCGCAGTGCGGACGCATCTCCTCAACCGCCTTAACAGCCCATGCTGACGCCCTTCCTTGCCGCTTCACGTCTGCGCGCGCATGTGCCGTGGCCCGAGTCCGCGCAGCAGGGCCCTCTCAATCCTCCGCCGACGGAGCTGGAGGCCGCGGAACCAGCCTCCCTGCCCGCCGTGCGCCTGTCCTATGTTCTTTCCACCCTGCCGCCCGACGAAGGACTCGCCCTGATGCGGGCCGCCGCCCGAGCCGCGCAGGAGCTCTGGGTTGCCGACTTCGTGCTGCCGGAGCGTAATCTTTGCCTGCCCGCCTGCTGGGCTGTGCGTCTTCTGCCGGGGCTCTCTCCCCTGCTGCCTCTGGGCCCCTGGCGCGCCTCTGCCGCCGCGGCGACCAGCTTTTTTCGGAACGGGGCTCTTTTCGGACTGGCGCGCCGGGCGGGGCTCCACACCTGCACAGAAATCCCCCTCTGCGGCATGGCCGCCAGTCTGGTGCATTTTCGCCCCCCGGCGGCCCCGCCGTCATCCCCGCCGCCGGTTGCGACCATTAATCCTCATATCAAGCAGGCCCTGCGTCAGGAGTTGCGGGCCCTGCGCCGCGCGCTTACTCCCGAAAAAAAGGCCCGGGCCGCGGAACGCGCCCAAAAACGCATCCTGGCACTGCCCGTCTGGCAGCAGGCCCGGTCCGTGGCGCTCTACATGGCCCTGAAAGAAGAGGTCGATACGTCCCTGTTGCTGCATCAGGCATGGGACTCGGGCAAGGACGTTTTTCTGCCCCGCGTCCGCCCCGGCGAACCCGGCTGCATGGACTTCGTGCGCTGTGCCGGTCCCGAAGATCTCGCTCCCGGAGCCTTCGGTCTGCTGGAGCCCCTGCCGGCCCTGCCCGGTCTCGCCGTGGACGATCCGCGCTTTACGCCGACGCTCATGGTGCTTCCCGGCGTTGGTTTTGACCGCACGGGGTATCGCCTGGGCTTCGGCGGCGGTTATTATGATCGTTTTCTGGCGCATGCGCCGTCCTCGCTGCTGCGTCTGGCCCTCTGCTATCAGTGCCAGCTGCTGCCGCATCTGCCCGTCGCCCCCTGGGATCAGCGCGTCAACTGCATCTGTACCGACAAGGAGACTCTATGGCTCTGACCTTTCTGCCCTTTCTGTGTGCAGTGTCTTCCTGACCACGTTCAGCTGGA
>CAMBWG010000095.1 GCA_945871415.1 uncultured Desulfovibrio sp. | reverse complement strand
CGGCGATCTCTTCCTGAGCGGCATCGTTCCGGGGATTATGACCGGCGGCGTCCTGATGATTTACTGCTATCTCTATGCCAGAAAGAAGGGCTGGCGCGGCGAACAGAAGACCCGCAGCATGGCGTCCCTGGGCAAGGCCGCCTGGGAAGCCAAGTGGGCGCTGGTTGTGCCGGTCATCGTTCTGGGCGGCATTTACGGCGGTATCATGACGCCGACGGAGGCCGCGGCCGTGGCTGCCTTCTACGGTCTGATTGTCGGTATCTTCCTGTATAAGGAAATGGATTTCAAGCAGGTGTGCAGCTCGTGCGTCACCGCCTGCGAAACGTCCTCCATCATTATCGTTCTTATGGCCATGGCGACGCTGTTCGGCAACATCATGACCATTGAAGACGTGCCGGGCACCATTGCCCGCTGGATGCTGAGCATCACCGAAAGCAAGTTCATCATCCTGCTGCTGATCAATATTCTTCTGCTCATAGTGGGCGTCTTTATGGAAGCCCTGGCAGCCATCGTCATCCTGACGCCCATCCTGCTGCCCGTCGTGACCGGCGTGGGCGTTTCGCCGCTGCATTTCGGCGTCATCATGGTGGTCAATCTGGCCATCGGCTTCCTGACGCCGCCGGTGGGTGTGAATCTCTTCGTGGCTTCCGGTGTGGCGCAGGCAAAGATCGAGCGCATCGCGGTGGCGGTGATGCCCATGATCCTGCTGATGCTGCTTGTGCTGGCCATCATCACCTACTGCCCGTCCGTACCCCTGATGCTCATTAAGTAGCCCTTTCCGGCGGGGGCCGGCCGGAAGAGCCGCCCCCCGCCATTCACGCAGGAGTCTCTTCTGCGCGGAGATATGCCGCAGAGCGGCCAACAGAACTTTCAAGGAGACCTTCATGAAAGTCATCGACTTCCGCTTCAGGCCCAACACGCCTGAAATTATCAATGGCATCAAGAACAGCACCATGTTCAAGGCCGCATGCGAAGTCATCGGCTTTGAGGCGCGCAAGCCCCAGAGCCTGCCGGAGATTGTGGAGCATCTTGACGCCGTCGGCGTGGAGCTGGGCGTCATTACCGGGCGCGACGCGGAAACGACCTACGGCTTTCCTGCCAACAACAACAGCGTGCTGGAGTTCTGCCGGGCCTATCCCAACAAGTTTGTGGGCTTCTGGGGCATTGACCCGCACAAGAAAATGGCCGCTGTACGCGAAATCGTGAAGGCCGTGGAGGAATACGGCATGAAGGGTATCGCCATCGATCCCTATCTGGCCCATATTCCCGCCTCCGAAGCGCGTTTCTATCCCCTGTATACCAAGTGTGCGGAACTGGGTATCCCGGTGTTCATCACCATGGCTCCTCCGCCGCAGGTTCCCGGCGCCATCATGGAATACGCCGATCCGCGCGACGTGGACAAGGTTGCCCGCGACTTCCCCGAGCTGACTCTGATCATGAGCCACGGCGGCTATCCCTACGTGAACGAATGCATCTACGCCTGCCTGCGTAATGCCAACGTCTATATGGATTTCTCGGAATATGAGCGCGCGCCCATGCGCGACGTCTTTGTGGACGCCATGTGCCACACCATTTCCGATAAGGTGCTTTTTGCCAGTGCGCATCCCTTTATCGAGCTGGACGATGCCCTTGACGCCTATGCCGGGTTCCCGCTGCCCGACGATGTGCGCGCCAAGGTCATGTACGAGAATGCCCGCAAGGTGCTGAAACTGGCCTAAGGGCTGATTTCCTTCCGACTCTTCAGAGCGTCCTCTTTTGAGGACGCTTTTTTTGTGTGTATTCCCGGTGTGATTCACTGCCATACCGTCGGAACTTGCGTGCGCTCCCATAGCAGTGTATACTATAGGTAGTCTTATGTTATGAGGCAGCGGCTGTAACAGGTTCACGAGGGGTTACAGCGCGTCAGTGCCGGGTATTTTTGTTGTCGGCTGTATGTTCCGTAGTACAGGCGAGTGCAGGACAGGAGCGTTCCGCACGGCGCCGCCACGTTCAACGGGGGGAAAGGCATGCGCTTTACCGTGACGCTAACGCATAAATATATTTTCAGTATCTTTGCGGCGCTTCTCTTGCTGGGCTGCGTTCTGTTCGGTGTCAGCATTCATTTTATGGGCAATGCCCTCTATGCCAGCATCGAGCAGAGCGTGATGCGTCTGCAGCGGATGGTGGAGACCTACAATACGCGTACTGGCAGCTCCTTTATCCGTCTGGCCTCCATGAGCTCGGAGAATCCCGTCATCATCAATGCGCTGCAGACGGCGGATATTCCCGCCGTGCAGGCCTTTGCCCGGCATTTGCAGGACATCTCCAAGAGCGACTTCTGCACCATTACCGATGCCCGCGGCAAGGTCATGGGGCGCGGCCATTCCGACAGGCACAGCGACGATGTTACAAAGCAGGAAACCGTCGTGCGCGCTCTGGGCGGCACGGCCAATGTGGACATCGTGGTGGGCACTGTCGTCCCCTTTACCCTGAGAGCCTCCGCGCCCGTGCGCGATGCTCAGGGTAAGGTCATCGGCAGCATTTCCATCGGAAGAGCCCTTTCCGAGCCTGCCTATGTGGAGGACCTGAAGGCGCTGACCGGCCTTGACGCCACGGTCTTCAAGGGCGATACCTGCGTGCAGACCACCTTGCTTCAGGAGGACGGCTCCCGCGGTATCGGCACCAAGGTGACGGATCAGGGCGTGCTGGACGCCATCTTCAAGAAGGGCACAAGTCACTTTACGCTCAACGAGCTGTTCGGGAAGAAGTACGCTTCCTGCTACTGGCCCATGCGCGACAACAAGGGCGAAACCGTGGGCATCTGGTTCATCGGCGCGCCGGCGACCAAGATCTTCAAGCTGCGCGACGATGCCGTGCGCAATACCCTGCTGGCAACCTGCCTTGTGCTGGCCTTCCAGCTGATGCTGTCGCTGATAATCGGTATCCGCATCGGACGTCCCGTCAAGCAGATCACCCGCTACGCCGGTATTGTGGCGGAAAATCCCATGAGCAAGGAGGAACTTCCTGTTCACGGCAAGGACGACATGGGGCTGCTGGCCGATTCGCTGCGATCCATGATCAGCCGTCTGCAGAAGAACATCACACTGGCCGAGAGAAAGACCGCCGAAGCCGACGCCAAGACACAGGAAGCACGGCAGGCCATGGAAGAAACCAGTCTGGCCAGAGAAAAGGCCGAACGCGCCCAGCGCGAAGGCATGCTGGCGGCGGCCGCGCAGATCGAAGGTGTCGTCAGGAATATCAACGATGCCCTGGCCAAGCTGACGGAACAGGTGCAGGTTTCCAATGCGGGCGCCGAACAGTCAGCCTCCCGCCTGTCCGAAACGGCGACGGCCATGGAGCAGATGAACGCCACCGTGCTGGAAGTGGCCAACAATGCCGATACGGCGTCCGCGGCATCCAGCCAGACGCGCGATAAGGCCAATAACGGCGAAGTTGTCGTCCAGAAGGCTGTTACGGCCATTCAGACCGTGCATAATCAGACGCGTCAGCTCAAGGATGACATGAATATCCTTGGCGAACAGGCGCAGGCCATCAATCGCATCATGGCCGTCATTTCCGATATTGCGGATCAGACAAACCTGCTGGCTCTCAACGCCGCCATCGAGGCGGCCCGTGCCGGTGAAGCCGGGCGCGGCTTTGCCGTGGTCGCCGACGAAGTACGCAAGCTGGCCGAAAAGACCATGGCGTCTACGGCCGATGTGGGCAACGCCATTCGCGCCATTCAGGACAGCACCCACAAGAGCCGCGAGCAGGTGGACAAGTCCGTGGATATCATTGCCGAGGCAACGGAGCTGGCCAACCTGTCCGGCCAGGCGCTTCAGGAGATTGTGCAGATGGTGGACGGTTCCGCCGATCAGGTCAGGGCCATTGCCACTGCCAGTGAGGAGCAGTCCGCGGCTTCCGATGAAATCAACCGTTCCATCATGGAAGTGAACCAGCTTTCCGCCCGCACCTCCGAGGCCATGCACACGGCCATGGCGGCGCTGGATCTGCTGCAACAGCAGGCGGACGCGCTGACCCACCTGCTTACCGACATGAAGAATCCGGCCTAAGGCCTGTTCTCGATTCGTAGATTGTTGGGGGAAGGGAAAACTCTCTTAAACAGAGGGGTTTCCCTTCCCCCGTTTTTTACTGAAAGGATACGAGAGGTTCTGCTTTCTGCCGTTTCCGGCAGGCTGCGGGCGAGCGCAGGCCGTGCCCGTTGCGACTCCGAAAGCTACAGGCACCGACAGCAGAAATATGTTTTTTCCTTCCCCCAACTGAACACCCCGGCCGTGCACAGCGCAGCGGGACAAAACGTTTTTTCGTCTTTTTGTGTGCCGTGGCACAGCATGGCGGAAAAGAGTCTGGCACAAGAGCGTGTTACCTTTGAAAAGGTGACACGCGAGGCGGCGACACTGCGCCGCCCGGCCCAAAGCGAACGGAAAAAACGCGTTTTTCCGTGAAACGACAGGCCGTATGGTTTGAAACGCAAGGCGTTTCAAACTGAAAATGCTCAAGAGATGGCCGTGCACGAGGCGCGGCAGGAGAGCCTTGCGCCATGAATACGTATTTGAAAAAGATGCGGGGAGGCGAACAGTCGCCGCCCCGGGCGGCCCTGTCCGAGATAGCCGTTGCCTGGGCGGGAAGCTGCCTTGCCATTGCCCTGATAGCCCTGCTGGAGCGGCTGGTAACGAGTTCCGCAGGTTTCCCGCTGTTGATTGGTTCGTTCGGGGCGTCGGCGGTTCTGGCCTTCGGAGCCATTGAAAGCCCGCTGGCACAGCCGCGCAACCTTGTGGGCGGGCATGTGGTATCGGCTCTGGCCGGAGTGAGCTGCGCCCTGCTTGTGCCGGATGCGGCATGGCTTGCGGCCTGCCTTGCAGTGGCTACGGCCATTGCCTGTATGCATCTGACAAAGACCCTGCACCCTCCGGGCGGAGCTACCGCGCTGATTGCCGTCATGGGCGGCGACGGCATCAGGGAGCTGGGCTACGGGTATGTGTTTGTTCCGTGTCTGGCGGGCGCGCTGCTGATGCTGGGCATTGCGCTTGTCGTCAACAATATTCCCGCAAACCGACGCTATCCGCGCTACTGGTGGTAGAGCGTTTCACCTTTTCAAAATTGAAACGCTCTAATTTTATAGAAAAATGAAGCCTGCACATAACCTTTGAAAGGTATTTGCCGCATGGCCTGTCCCCCCTTTGAAAAAGCGCGTTGGGGGAAGGATGGGGGTCTGGGGGGAAGGCTGTTTAATATTGACACGCCTTAAAGAGAACGCCGGAGCGGCCTTGCGGGGCTGCTCCGGCGCTGCACAGACTGGTCCGGTCGGTTTGGTTATTCGTCCGTATCGCGGACGACTTCCAGAATATGCGGCAGCTTGCGGATAAGCTCGATGATGGCATAGAGCTGCGAGGCATTGCGCACCTGAATTGTAAGATGTAGTTCCGTGCGTCCGTCCACAAGGCTTTTGCTGGTGATTTCGTTGATATTGATTTGTTGCTGGGCCAGTTCCGCGGCAACCTGCGCCAGAACGCCGGGCTGGTTTTCGGCAATGATGAAGACGGCGGCGTCGTAGGGCTTTTCTTCCTGGCCGTCCCAGTGCACGGAGATCAGGCGTTCCGGCTCCATATTGGCCACGTTGGGACAGTCAGCGCGGTGCACGGTAATGCCCATGCCGCGGCTGATATAGCCGATGACCGGATCACCGGGAACAGGATTGCAGCACTTGGCAAAACGCATGAGCACGCCGTCCACGCCGTCGGAGAGGCTGATGCCGTCGGCCGCCTTGCGGGGCGCTTCTTCCTTGCTGTCGCGGGGCGTCTCCTTTTCCTTCTCCTTGCCCTGCGTGATGGCCGAGGCCAGCGAAGGATCTTCGGGATGCAGCACGGCGTAGAGGCGGTTGAGCACGCGCCGGGGAGTAATATGGGCATAGCCCACGGCGGCAATCAGCTCATCCACATTCTCGAAGTTCAGCTCCCCGGCCACAAGGGCCAGCTGCCCTTCCTTGAGGGCTCGGGCCACGTTCAGACTGACTTTGCGGCCTTCCTTTTCCAGCATGTCGCGGCCCAGAACCAGCGCGCGGGCGCGTTCCTCCGTGCGCAGATAATGCTGGATGCGGTTGCGTGCCCGGGCCGTCTTGACCAGCTTGAGCCAGTCGCGGTTGGGCGATCGGGCGTTGTCGGTGATGATTTCCACCGTATCGCCGTTTTTCAGAGGCGTGCCCAGCGGCATGAGACGGCCGTTAATCTTGGCGCCCGAGCAGTGCTGTCCCACCTTGGTGTGGATCATGTAGGCGAAGTCCAGCGGCGTTGCGCCCTCGGGCAGTTCCTTCACATCGCCCGCCGGAGTGTAGACGTAGACTTCGTCCTTGAACAAATCCAGCTTGAGCGCGTGCATGAATTCACGGGAGTCGGCCTCTTCGCGCTGGCGCTCGAAAATCTCGCGCAGCCACGAGAACTGCTCCAGATCCCGCGTATGGACGCGACCCTTTTCCTTGTAGAGCCAGTGGGCCGCAATACCGTGCTCGGCCTGCCGGTGCATGTCTTCCGTGCGGATCTGGATTTCTATGCGCTCGCCTTCCGGCCCGATGACCGTCGTGTGCAGACTCTGGTAGCCGTTGGCCTTGGGCATGGAAATGTAGTCCTTGAAGCGCCCGTGTACCGGCTTCCATTGCGAGTGGACAAGGCCGAGAACGGCATAACAGTCCTTGATATCCTGCACGATGACGCGGAAGGCCATGATGTCGTGCATCTCGTCCAGCGTCAGCGACTGGGACTGCATCTTTTTATAGATGCTGTACTTGTGCTTGATGCGGCCGTAAATCTCGCCGTGAAGATCATTGGAGGCCAGCAGATCCTTGAGCAGGTTCACGACCTTCTCGATGATCTGCTTTTCCACCACCTGATGCTTGTCCAGCCAGAGGTCGATCTGATTGTAGATGTCCGGCCGCAGGTACTTGAAGCTCAGGTCTTCAAGATTGCGCTTCATGATATACAGGCCGAGGCGGTTGGCCAGCGGCGCATAGATATCCATGGTTTCCTGCGCGATGCGGCGCTGCTTGTGGGCTTTCTGGAAATCCAGCGTGCGCATGTTGTGCAGGCGGTCGGCCAGCTTGACCATGAGCACCCGCATGTCGTGGCTCATGGCGAGAATCATCTTACGGATATTTTCCGCCTGCGCCTCTTCCTTGTTCTCAAACGGGATCATGCTGATTTTCGTGACCCCGTCCACAATATCGGCCACTTCTTCGCCGAACTGCTCGTCGATGTCCTCAATGGTGGTGCCGGTGTCTTCCACCGTATCGTGCAGCAGCCCTGCCGCCACCGTGGGTTCGTCAAAGCCCATTTCCGCCAGCGTACAGGCCACGGCCAGCGGATGCGACAGGTAGGGTTCGCCGGAAAGGCGCGTCTGCCCCGCATGCGCCGACGCCGCGAACACATAGGCACGCTGAATCAGCTCCAGATTGGCTTCCTGATTATGGGCCGCTACCTTGTCGAGAATTTCCTGTATGCGGATCATGCTTTGCCCTGCCGGATAGTTGTTTTTCCTCTTGTCGCAAGAGGCCGTGACAAAAGAAACAGGCGTACCGTTCTTTTTGGCATGTCTTTTTCATGTTGCCGTCAAGCCCTCCTCCTTGTCAATGCGCGCAGGAGAGGGCTCGGCGGTACGGCGTCGCCCGGCTCGAAACGACAGGCTGTATGGTTTGAAATGCGAAGCGTTTCAAACTGAAAATGTTCTTAAAACTGCCGCA
>CAMBWG010000094.1 GCA_945871415.1 uncultured Desulfovibrio sp. | reverse complement strand
CCGGGCGGCGCTGTGCCGCCGCCTCGCGTTTCAGCTTTTCCAAAGGTGAAACGCTCTGGTTCCGGCCATAACGACAACGGCGCACCCGTTGCAGCATACAGCAGAACACAAAAAGCCCGCTTTCCGCAACTGCGGAAAACAGGCTTACGTCATACTTTTCCGAGGGAGAAGGCCCGCCGACATCTGGCCGTAGAGCATTACAAACCATGCGGCCTGTCGTTTCGCGAAAACAACGTGGTCTTTCCACTCACTTCGGGCCGGGCGACGCTGTACCGCCGCCTCTCCGGACGGTATCGGCACACGTGCCGGTGAAGAAGACCCGGTGCAAGTTCCTGCCCCTCTGAAAAAGCGCGCTGGGGACGAGATGGGGTTTCCCTTTCCCCCAAACAGCGGATAGTGGCAACACGCCCTAACGGAGCCAGCTCGGCTTGTCGCCCTTTTCGTCAATCACACCGTCGCTCATGGTGTAGCCCTCAAGGCTGCCGGCCCGGGTCTGGACGCAGAGAAAATGCAGGGCGCTGTCTTCGGCGGCACGGATGCAGCGGGCTCCGGCGGGAGCAATACGAAAGCAGTCCCCGGAGGCAAGGGGCAGCTCTTCGCCGTCAATAAAGAGCGTTCCCGCGCCATCCAGCACGATATACAACTCTTCATTACTGGTATGATGATGCACAAAGGGGACGCTCGCCCCCTGCGGCAGCGTATTGCAGGACACTTCGCAGCCTGTCAGCTGCAACAGATCATGCAGTTCGACGCGCCCGGCACGCAGATCAACATGCTTCAAAGAATAATTGCTCATGACTTTTTCTCCTCTTCTCTGCTATCTGGTGTTATTCCCACGCATTTTGCCAGCAGCGCTTCCAGTCGGGCAGCTTCGTCATCCGAAAGGCGTTCGCATATGAGAGCTTCCAGACGGTCGGAAATTTCCCGGAAGGCCGGTTCAAGGGCCTTTCCTCGTGCCGTAAGAGAAATGCGCACACCGCGCGCATCCGACGCATCCTGCTCCCGCTGCACATAACCAGCCTGTTCGAGCTTGCGCACAAGAACTGTCACTGTGGATTTTGTGCGCCCGATACGCCGGGCCAGCTCGCTCATGGAACAGCTTTCCGTATGCAGCAGCACATGCATGATGTCACCATGACTGGGAACGATGCCTTCCACGCCGCGCTGCCTGAGCCCGTCAATAATCAGCTCGTTGCCCAGACTGCGCAGGCGGCTGGCATAAGCAAAAATGGAACGGTATTGCATGGCGCCAAAATAGTTTCATATCGAACTATTGTCAAGGCGAATCTTGCCTTCCTCCTGCCGGACAGAACTCTTGTCGTTCCGACTTCCTTGCGCTAGGCTGAAGTCATCTCTGGGAGGACCTGCATGAAACATCTTCTGCCGCTTCTTTTACTTCTGCTCATGGCGCTGCCCGCTCGGGCGGAACCCCGCGTTCCCCTGCTTGACGGCTATTACCTGGACATGCCGCGCGCCAAGGTGCAACGCCGTTCGCAAGCCGAACCGTGCCGCGAACCCGGCCTGGAAGATCACCTTTGCCTGCCGCAGGCGACCTATGCCGGGCAGAAGTGGCAACAGGTGTTCATGCTTTCAGAAAACAAGCTCAAAATGATTGTGCTGCAGCGCCCGTTCGCTCCCGCCAATTTCCGCAATGCCATCCAGGAAATCGTCGGCAGCGGCTTTGTCCTCGTGGAAATAAAGGCCGACGGAGCAACCTTTGACGCGCTGGCGGCCGGCAGCAGGGGACAGCAGTATTTTGACGGCAACCTGAAAAAGTTCGAGCAGCAGACGGCCAGAGCCCGCCAGCTGACCTACTCTTTCCTTGACAAACGCAGCCTGCGCACTGCCGGTAATATCACAAGCCTGCGTGCATTCCTGCGGCAGGCCCCGCCCACGACGCGCGGCATTACCCTGTCCCACAACGGACGCCTTATGATTCTGACGTCTCTTGCTCCGGGCGCGTAACAGCGCCGGAATCGTAAAAGGGGCCCGGCGAAAGAAGGGCCCCTTTTCCATACGTTCCTTTCGGGAAGGAGACAGCGGCGGGGCGTTCCGCATTCCCGGCATGCACCGGAAAGGAACGGCATGGACGCATCCCGAAACACGCCTCATCGCTCCCGGCGCGGCACGCGTGCGGAACGCGGCCTGACTCTGCGGGAACAGCGCCTTCTGACGCTGATCGCGGCATGGGAAGCCGCCTATGCCGCCGGAATGCGCCCCGAAGAACGGGAAGACCCCCCGCGCATTGTTTCGCTGGGTCTGCCCTTTGTGGGACGCCCGCCACGCTCTTCCGCCCTCTGAAGATCTCTCCGCACAGGGCACACGCTCATGACATCGGTCAGGGCTGCCGCCTCAGACAGATACGCCCGGTTTCCGGCGGCGGCAGCGGAGAATGCCGCCGGATATAGTCTTCCGCCAGCTCCTGATCATTCAGGGAACACTTCTGCAACAGCCTGCCTTCCTTCAACATCTGAAAGCCGTCGCCTCCCTGCGTCAGATACTCTCCCAGCACGACCACATAGCGGGCTTGCGGATCAAGGGGGCGTGCCTTTCCATCTTCGTCCATACAGCTCACGGAGATCAACCGTCTGCCCGCGGGGCGGCTGACGTCGGCCTCATAGCGTAAACCGGCTACCTGCAGGAGATGCGGCCCTGTTCCGTTTTTTTCTGCAATGCCGTTCTCCAGCGCCTGCCGGAGCTGTTCCCCCGTATATTCCCGAATCTGAATACCACCGGCAAAAGGATAGGCCGTCATAACATCCCCGCGGGAAATCGACCCGGGCGGCAATGCCGCGCGCACACCGCCGCTGTTATACAGGGCTACGGAAGCTCCCTGCGATCTGCCGAATTCCAGCATGGCATCCACAAGCACCATACCCGCCAGACATTCACCCGCGCGGCATTGCTCCATGCCATCGGGCATGTGGACATCGTGCCCCCCGATGATGGTCGTGCGACAGGCCTCCAGCGTTCCGGCGGCATCGGCCACCACGCGTTCCACATCTTCGGCCACCGGCAGCGACGGCACCAGTTCCCGCGCTTCGCCGCTCCAGCGCCGGGGCACGCCGGCGGCATCAAAAACAATCGTAAGATCTCCCAGCCGACGCGCCGCCCGCCCCGCCGTCACCACCAGAACCGGCGAGCCGTCTGGCGCATGTTCCACTAGAGGATAGGGCCCTTCCGGCGAAGTCCTGCCAAGATACGAATGCGAATGTCCGCCCACAATGACGTCCACGCCTGAAACAGCCCGTGCCAGAGCCAGATCGCGTTCCAGCCCCAGATGCGTCAGGACAATGATATGCCGGACGCCCTGCGCCTCCAGCTCATGGACGCAGGCTTCCAGCGTCGCTTGGGTATCCGAGACCGCCGTTTGCGGACACACGGCAGGCAACTTGCCGATCCCGTCGTTGGCCAGGCCGATAATCCCCACCCGGACGCCGCGAATCTCCCGGATTTCATAGGGCCGGATACGCGAACCGGACAGCGGACAGTCCTTGCCCGGCTTCAGATTCGCCGCCACCACCGGCAGCGGCTGCGCAGCCAGAAAGTCCGCCAGCGCCGCGCAACCGTCGTCAAATTCATGATTGCCCAGGGTCATGGCATCGTAGGGCATGCTCCCGTCAACGGCGGCAATGACAGGCCACTTGGCGATGCTGTAGAACAGCGTTCCCTGGAACTGATCCCCGGCATCCAGCGCAATGACATTATCCTGTTCCGCCCGGGCCTGCCGGATGGCGGCGGCAATGCGCCCCATGCCGCCCCAGCATGCCTCTGACGCAAAACAGGCATTGCCTCCGGCATCACTCCCGGCCAGAAAGGCATGCGTGTCATTGGCATGCAGCAGGCGCAGTTCCAGTTCGCCGGACCGCGCCATGCCGAACACGAGAACGCAGCACAGGCCCGCGACGACCGGCACGGCACACGCCAGCTTCCGCCAGCGGACATACAGCGCCGTTTTCATACTTTTTTCCTTCATGCAACCCCTCTTTCAAAAAAGTTCTTTTCTTATAACTAAGTATTTCTAATTTGAAACATTTTGCATTTCAAACCATACGGTCTTCCGTTTCGCGGAAAAAGCGCCGTTTTCCGCTCAATTCGGGCCGGGCGGCGCTGTGCCGCCGCCTCACGTTTCACCTTTTTCAAAGCTAAAAGGCTCTGGTGACGAATCTTCTGAACCTCAGAACCCGTTCGCCAGAAAAAACTTTCCCGGCCAGAGGCCGCATCCCTGCCGTCGTGCGGAAAAAGCGCGCCGCCATCAGTTTACAAGCATGCGTCAATGGGCTACCCTCAACAAGGCTGTGCGCTCCCCCGGGAGCGCCTTTTCAAAACAGTAACCAAAGGAGTCAGCCTTGGACGGCAGTCCTGACGGTCATAGTACCATCTGGTCGCGGATCGGAAAAATTTTCGGACGCGATGACGAAGAATCTCTTGAGAAAACCATTATTGAAGCCAGCGCCGAAGGGGAAGTGGAGCCCGACGAGGAATCCATGCTTCTGGGCATTCTGCGCTTCAGCGACCTGCAGGTGCAGGATACCATGACTCCCCGCACCGATATCGACTGCGTTCCCGAGGATTCGCCGCTGTCGGAAGCGGCGCGGGTCATTGTCGATTCCGGCCACACCCGCATTCCCGTCTACAGGGAAACCCGCGACAATATGGTGGGCATCCTGCATGCCAAGGATGTGCTGCGCTCGCTGCTGGAACCCGACGGAGGTTCGCGCGCGGCCGGCACCATCATGCGCGATCTTTTCTTTGTTCCCGAAACCAAACCCATCCGCACGCTGCTGCAGGAATTCCGCGCCCGCAAGCAGCACATGGCCATCGCACTCGACGAGTACGGCGGCACTTCCGGCCTGATCACCATTGAAGACGTTCTGGAAGAAATCGTAGGCGATATTGAGGATGAACACGATGCGCCCCGCGAAGAGGACATCCGCCCCCTCGGTAACGAAACCTACGAACTGACGGGCCGGGCCCTGCTGGAAGACCTTGAGGACATCGGAGTCACGCTGTCCTCCGACGAAGTGTATACCATCGGCGGCTACCTCAGCATGGAAGCCGGTCGCGTGCCGGCCGCCGGCGAAGCCTTTACACTGGACGGCTGGCGCTTCACCGTTCTTGATGCCGACAAGAAACTCATCCGTAAATTGCGTATGGAGCCTGCTTCCGTACCCGAAGCGGATCAGGCCGTTGCCTGATTTCCAGAGCATTTTCAGTTTGAAACGCTGCGCGTTTCAAACCATACGGCCTGTCGTTTCGCGGAAAAAGCGCGGTTTTCCGCTCAATTCGGGCCGGGCGGCGCTGTGCCGCCGCCTCGCGTTCTACCTTTTTCAAAGGTAAAACGCTCTGGCCGCCGACGTTCGCCCGTCCCTTGCGACGGCCCCGGATGCATGCCATTTTTCCCGGAGCGCTTTGCCGCAGCAACCGCAAGGCGCTCCTTTTCTGTCTACTCAGCAAGGAAAGCCATGTCGTTGCCGTCGTCTCCCCTGCCCTCCCCTCCCGAATTCTGCCGGACCGCGCGCGGCGCCTTCCTGACAGGCGTGCCGGGCGCGCTGGCTCTCTGGGCAGGCTTTGCCAATGATGCCGTCTCCCTTCCGCCGCTGGTCCTGCTCCACCCCCTGTGCCTTGCCCTGCTGGGCGCATCTGCCGCCGGTCGCGGCGCGGCCCTGCGCCGGGGCTGGCTCTGCGCCTGGGCGGGACACGCGGCGGCCCTCTACTGGCTGGCGCTGCCGGTGCACAATGTGGGCGGTCTGCCCTGGCCTCTGGCCGTTCCCTGCGCCCTGTTTGTTTCGGCCTGTCTCGCGGCTGCGGGAGGGCTGTTTTCTCTGGCGGCCTTTCACCTGCGGCAACGCGCGGCCCTGATCTTCATCGCGGGCCTGGCCGCAACATGGTACTCCCTGGAATGGATCTTCGCCGTTGTGGCGGGCTTTCCCTGGCTGCCGCTTGCCGGGGCGCTGACGGCCTGGCCGATACTGACGCAGGCAGCGGACAGCATCGGCGCAGGCATGGTCGGCGCGCTCTGGACAGCCGCCGTCCTGTCCCTGTGCTGGCCCGGAGGGACTGCCCGGCGACGCGGCGCCGGTCTGCTGCTCATCGTCCTGCTGCTGGGCTATGGCGCATGGCGTCTGCGGGAAGCGCCCGTCGACGCGGCTCCTTCGGGGCCGGATACGCTTTCCGTCCTCTTTGTGGAAGGCAATATTGATCAGAACATCAAGTGGACGCCGGCATTCCAGCGCAAGACTACGGAAATCTATCTGAGCCTGACGCAGGCCGGTCTGGCCGAGCGTCCCGCGGAGAAGCCGCTGATCATCTGGCCGGAAACCGCCCTGCCCTACGATCTGCTCCGCTTCCCTCTCTATGCCGACGCCGTGAGCATGCTGGCAGCTTCCGCCCGGTCCCCCCTGCTGACCGGCCTTCCCGGCTTTGAAGGCAGCGGGTCGACGCAGCGCGTCTACAACCGGGCCCTCCTTATCGGCCCCGACGGCACGCCGCAGGGGAGTTACGACAAGGTGCATCTTGTCCCCTTTGGCGAATACGTTCCCTCCTGGCTGGACTGGGAGTTTCTTGCGGCCCTGCTTCAGGAAGTAGGCACCTACACTCCCGGAAAAAGCGCGGCCCCCCTGCGAAATGGCCGGCTTGCTCTTGGTATGCTCATATGCTATGAAGGCGTGTTTCCCTGGCTGGCCCAGGAGCGCGTCGCAAAGGGCGCCAATATACTTGTGGATATCAGCAATGACGGCTGGTTCGGCGCAACGCCCGCCCCGCGGCAACACCTGTATCTGACCGCCCTGCGCGCCATCGAACAGCGGCGCTGGATTCTGCGCGGCACCAATACCGGTATTTCCGCCGTCATCGACCATCGCGGCCGCCCAGTTGTCAGCGGCGGCCAGTTCCGGCAGCAATGGCTCTGGGGACGCGCACGACTGATGGATGACGTCAGTCTGTACCATCGCCTTGCGCCCCTGATTCCCCCCTTCGGGCTTTTGCTCTGCATGGCGGCGCTGTTCGCTCCCGCCCTGCGTTCCACATCCAAAACAACACGACCTCAACATGCTGCAACTGAGTGAATTGCGCGCCCGTTGCGCGCCCCTGTCCGATCGTTTCTCCAACCTCTGGAGGCGTCTTTGACGTCGCGGCCGACGAACGACGCCTTTCCGAAATCGAAACGGCCCTGTCGCGTCCCGGCGCATGGGACAATCCTGAAAGCCTGACGCCCCTGCTGCGCGAAAAACGCGGTCTTGAAGACGAAGTGGCCCGTCTGCAAAAGCTCAGGACGGCCCATGACGACATGCTCGAATGGCTCGAACTGGCCGGAGAAAATCCCGAGGACGAGGCGCTGGAATCGCTCTCCCAGCAGCAGGACAGTCTGGAAAAACTGCTGGATGAAACCGAGCTTGTCATGCTGCTGTCCGCCGAGGAGGACAGCCAGGATGCCATCCTTGAAATCCACCCGGGCGCCGGCGGCACCGAATCTCAGGACTGGGCGGAAATGCTGCTGCGCCTCTATACCCGCTGGGCGGCGCGGCGCGGTTTTCAGGTGGAAGAGCTGGACTATCTGCCCGGCGACGAAGCCGGTCTCAAAAGCGTGACCCTGCGTATCTCCGGGCCCCATGCCTTCGGCTTTCTCAAGAGCGAACGCGGCATCCACCGCCTGATCCGCATTTCTCCCTTTGACGCTTCCGGCCGTCGGCATACGTCCTTTGCCACGGTTGACGTCATTCCCGACGTCGGCAACGAC
>CAMBWG010000093.1 GCA_945871415.1 uncultured Desulfovibrio sp. | reverse complement strand
AGGCGGCAGGCTGGAAAAGTCTCTGGGCAACATGGGCCAGCGTCTGGAGCAGAAAATTGATTCTGCCGTGCAGGATTTTTCCGGCCGCGACGCCCGCTGCCGGGAGCATGAAGCCCGCCTTGCCGCGCTGGAGCATGACAAGAGCCGCATTTTAGGCGCGCGCTGGGCCGCGGGCCTGCTCTGGACGCTGCTTTCTGCTCTCGGAATTGGCGGCGTGGCGGCGCTGGTGGCCTGGCTCAATAACCTTCTGGCACGGGGGCAGGGATGAGCGAAAAAAGCGCCCTGCCTGAGCCGCTGTCCTTCCGGCGCATGCTGCGCGAGGACGTGGACGCCGTCTTTCTCAACACGGGCGAATTTGCCGAAACAGCGGAGCTGGCCGGACACCTGGACGTGCCCTGTATCGTTGAGCCGCTGGAACTTGAGCTGGGCGACGCCGGGCGCGAGGCCGTCTCTTACGAAGGCGTGACCGTTTTTGTCGCCGCCGACCGCATGCCGGACACCCTGCTGCCCGGCCGGACGACCACCTTCCGGGGGGAACGCTGGCAGGTGCTGGACGCGGACTGCGGCGACGCCCTGCGAATCATCAGACTTTATCGGGAGAGAACGTGAGCATCACCATCACCGCCGAAGGTATGGACGCGGCCGTGCGGCGCATGCAGCGCACGCTGACGGCCCTGAGCGGGCAGGAAGCGCTTACTGTCCTTGCCCGGGCCCTGAATCGTGGTCTGCAGTCGGCGCGGGCCGAGGCCCTGCGCATCGGCCGGACAGCCTACACGGCCCGGCCGGACGACATTTTCGAGCAGGTGCGGGCCCGACGTGCCGGCCGTGGCAATCTTGAAGCGACACTTGAAGTTCGCGGCCGCCCCGGCATGAGCCTGATCCATTTTGAGGCCACGCCCAACCGGCCGCAGCGGCCGGGCAGCAGACCGGCGGACGGCGTGCGCGTCCGGATCAGAAAGGACGGCTCCCGCCATGCGGCCCGCTCCCATGTGCCGGGCGGCAGCAAGAGCTTCGTCATCCGCAAGCCCCAGGGCGGATACGGCGTCTTTGTGCGTCACGGGCAGGAACTGGAGATGCTCTACGGCCCAACGCCCGTGCAGGCCCTGCAACGTGCGGATACGCAGGAGCGCCTCCTTGAGCGGGCCGAAACAGTTTTTTCCGGGCGTCTGCGCCATGAGCTGGACGTGCTGCTGTCCGGCCTTGTCCGGGGGTAGCCGTGAGTTCCCGACAGTTGTTGCTTGAACTGCGCGATTTTGTGCGGGGAGCCCTGCGGGACCTGCCCTTTCCCTCTCCCGACGGCGATGGCCTGCGGCCCGTGCAGGTCTTTCTGCACGGCCTGCCCGAAGATCAGGAGGAGGGCTGCTACCCCTTTGTGATCGTGCGCTGGGTGGACGGGCAGGTGGAGCTGGAGCCGGACCACAAGACCCTGCTGCATGACTCCGTGGCGCTGGCGCTCGGCGTCTACAGTCCCGAATCGCAGGAACAGGCCGGTCTGCTGCTGGCCGAGATGCACGACTGCCTGCGCCGGGCCGTCTGGACCTGCCGCCTGCTGGCGGGCCGCTACCAGCTGGAGGAGCTCAAATCCGCCGTGCCGCCGCCGAAGCAGCGCTGGCATCAGTACCATCTGGCCACCATCGAAACCGTCTGGAACTATACCTGGCCGCCCCGCGGCCTCAACGAAATAAAGCCTTTTTGAGAAGTGGAGCCTTTCTGATGGGAGAGCAAGTCATCTATCTGGGGCCCGGCAGACCCTTCGGCCTGCCGCTGCGGCCCAACACCATCGTGCGCGGCAGGCCCGAAGACGCCTTCGCCGGTCTGGCGGAAGCCTTCGCGGCGCATCCCGATCTGCGGGCCCTGTTCGTCCCCGTTACCGCTGCGGCCGCGGCCCGGCAGGCCCTGCGGACACCCGGCAGCGCCCTTGCCCGCAGCTATGACGCCGTGGTGCGCGCCGACAGGAGGCCCGCATGAGCGGATACCGTCACGGCATTTATACGTCCGAGCAGGCCACCAGCCTGCTGCCCGCCCGCACGGTGGACAGCGCCGTCGTCTTCGCCGTGGGCACGGCCGCGGTGCATACCCTGCCGGAAGGCACGCCCCGCCCCGTCAATGAACCGCGGCTGTTCTACAGCTACGACGAGGCCGCGCAGGCTCTGGGCTGGGATGCCGACCATTTTGGCGACTACAGCCTGCAGGAACTCATCTACAGCCATTTTGCCCTGTATCAGGCCGCGCCCGTGGTCTGCGTCAACGTCTTTGATCCGGCCAAACATAAGACGGAAATCTCCGACGAGAGCCTGACCTTCGGCACGGGCGCGCTGGATAAAGATATGGCCCGGCTCGCTCACGGCGGCGTAAGCGCCGTGGTGCTGCAGGATGCAACGGGCGAAACGACCTACGAAGCCGACGCCGACTACAGCGTGGACGCCGTCTCCGGTCTGCTGACCCGTCTGCCTGACGGCACGATTCCCGAAGGGGGCACGGTCAGGGCCGGCTACGTCTACGCCGACGTGAGCAAGGTCACGGCGGCGGACGTTATCGGCGGCATCGACCCCACCAGCGGTAAAAGCACGGGTCTGGAACTCATCGACGAGGTTTTTCCGCGCTTCCGGCTTGTGCCGTCCCTCATTCTGTCGCCCCGCTGGTGCGAGGACCCGGCGGTGGCGGTGGTCATGGCGGCCAAGTGCGAGGACATCAACGGTCTGTTCAAGGCCGTCTGTCTGGTGGACATCCCCAGCCGCGGGGACAGCGCCGTGACGACCTACAGCGACGTGCCGGGCTACAAGGAGCGCAACAACCTCACGGACCCGCAGATGATCGTCTGCTGGCCGCGCGTCCGCCTGGGCGAACAGGAGTACGGGCTGGCCACCCATCTGGCGGGCCTCATGGCCGCCACGGACGCCGACCACGACGGCATCCCCTATGCCAGCTCCAGCAACAAGCGCCTGGAAATCACCTCCAGCGGCTATGCCGACCGGAACGGCAACTGGTGTGAGCTGTGGCTCGACCTGTCCCGTGCAAACTACCTCAACGGACAGGGCATCACCACGGTCAGCAACTTTGACGGCGGCATGAAGGCATGGGGCGGGCGCACGGCCTGCTATCCCTCCAACACGGACCCCAAGGACTGTCAGGAGAGCATGCGCCGCTTTTTCAACTGGTATCAGGCGCAGTTCATCCTGACCTATTTCAGCAAGGTGGACGCGCCCCTGACCCGCCGTCTGGTGCAGACCTTCCTTAAAAGCGAGCAGATCAAACTGGACGGCTACACCGCCCGGGAAATCATTCTGGGCGGCTCCATCTCCTTTGACGAGACGGAAAACCCCACGACGGATTTGATGGACGGCATTCTGCGTTTTCATCTGCGCATCACGCCGCCCCCTGCCGCGCGCGACGTGGAAGCCGTCTTTGAATTTGACCCGAACAATCTTGCAACCCTGTTTGGCTAAGGAGAAGGCGCCATGCCCAAACGCCCGGAACAGACCGTCGCCTATCGTGTGTACCACAACGGCACGGATTTTATCGGCATCGCCACGCTGGAGCTGCCGCAGATAGCCTACATGACCGAAACCCTCTCCGGCTCCGGCATTGCCGGCGAGATTGAAAATCCGACCATCGGCATCACGCAGAGCATCTCCGTCAAGATGACGTTCACCTCCATCACGCCGGAGGTTTTCGAGGCGCTCGACTGGACGCAGAACGCCCTTTACGAGTGCTGGTCCGCCTTGCAGGTGACGGACGACGCCACCGGCCAGCGTTCCAGCGTGTCCTATCGCGTGAGCTTTGTCGGGCGGCTCAAGGGCTTTCCCCTGGGCAGCATGGACCAGGGCAAGAAACACGGCAACGAGCTGGAGCTGGAAGTCACGCGGCTGGAAGTCATGCTGGACGGGCAGGAAAAGCTGCTCATCGACAAGCTTGCCTTCCAGCACCGCGTCAACGGCACGGATATGCTGGGCACGGTGCGCGCCCAGATCGGCATGAATGTCTAAAAAGGAGTTCCGACCATGAAACGATCCAGAACCGTGACATTGCGGGAGCCGCTGACCGTAGGCGGCAAGGAGATGACGGAGGTCGTCGTCAACGCCAGTACCGTGGGCGATGAAGAAGACGCCATGCAGATGGCCGTGGATATGAAGCGCGGCAGCAACCCGGTGACCGTGGAGCTGTGCCTGATCTCCCGCGTGACGCGCCTGCCCTACGACATCCTGCGCGGCATGAACGGGGCGGACTACACGGCTCTGCGGGAGGCGCTCAACGGGGTTAACGGAGAGGGCCCTGCGCCGTCCCCGGAGAATGGGACGCAGCCCGCAGCCTAGCGGAGCTGCGTCAGGCAATGGTGGCCTTCGGCAGAGTCTGTCGCTGGCCGCGCCGGGAGCTGCGAGGCATGCATCCGGCGGAGTTCGCGGACTACATTAAGGCAGCGGAAGCTGTGGAACGGGACGCATATGGCGCGTGACATATCCTTAGCCTTTGCCCTGGGGGCCAGACTGCAAAGCGGCTTCAGCGCCGCCTTCCGCTCTGCCTCCCGTCAGGCGCAGCTTGTCTCGCAGTCCATCCGCGAGATGGAGCAGACGCCCACGGGCAGGATCGGCGCGGTCATGGCCACCCAGCGGGAACGCCTGCGCGGCCTTTCCGGCAGCTTGCGCGAGGCTCGGGGCGATCTGGCGCGTTTGCGGCAGCAGGCCGCGGAAAGCGGATCGGCGTCGGCCCTGCTGACTCGCCAGATCGCGCAGGCCGAACGCCGGGTGGACGGTCTTTCCGCCTCCCTGCGCCGTCAGGGCGCGGCCTGGCGGGAAACCGTGGCGCAGGCAGCCACGGCGGGCGGCAGCGTGCGCGAGCTGACGCGGGATTACGATGAGCTGTCCCGGCGGCTGGAACGCGCGCGGGCCCTGCAGGCGAGGCTGGTCGCCAACCGCACGCAGGCCGAGGCTCTGCGCAATCAGCGCGAGGATTTGCAGGGGCGTCATGTGGGCACGGCCCTGACCGGGGCCTCTGTGGCCCTGCCGGTCAGGCTTGCCGTCAGCGCCGAAGATACCTTTGCCGATCTGCGCAAGGTCATGGACGCCCCGGAAAGCGTCATGCAGCAGGTCTTTGCCGATGCGCAGGAGATGTCCAACCGCACCGGCAAGAGCTTTGAGGACGTGGTCACCATCATGACGGCGGCCGCGCAGGCCGGTCTGGGGACCACGCGGGAGCAGCTTCTGGGCGTGGCCGATCAGGCCGTCAAGATGTCCATCGCCTGGGGCGTGAGCGCCGAGCAGGCGGGGGAATCGCTGGCCACATGGCAGGCATCTATGGGCATGACGGCCGAGCAGTCAAAGCATACGGCCGACGTCATCAATGCTCTGTCCAATAATATGAATGCCACTGCCGGAAAGCTGAACACTGTATTCACAGAAATAGGGCCGTTGATGAAGGCCACCGGCTTTGCCACGCAGGACATCGCCGCGCTTGGAATTGCCTTTGAGGCTGCCGGAGCCGCCCCGGACAAGGCCGCAACCGCCATGAAAAACTTCGTCAAGGTCATGGCCGCCGGAGATGCCGCTCTGACCGACGAACGCAAGGCCATCTACAAATATCTCGAAATCGACCCCAACAAGCTGCAAAAGGAATTGCAGACCGACGCCAAGGGCGCGGTCATGCGCGTGCTGGAGGCTCTGCAGAAAGTCCGGCCAGAGGAGCTTAATTCCATTGCGACGCTGTTATTTGGCGATGATTCCCTGATGGCCATCATGCCGCTGATGACGCAGGTCGATACTCTGCGCAAGGCATTCAAGATTGCCAACGGGGATGTCTCCGGTTCCGTGGAGCAGGAATACGCCAACCGGATGAAGACCACGGCCACGTCCCTTGCGAGGCTGACGCAAAGCACGCGCAATCTGGGCGTGACCGTGGGTTCAGCTCTGCTGCCCGTCGTCGGGGCCGCGGCGCAGAGCCTGACCGGCATCGTTGACGGCGCGCGCGAGCTGACGCGGCGCTTCCCCCGGCTGACGGCAGCCGTCATGACGGGAGCCGCCGCCGTGGCCTCTCTGGCCGTGGGCGGCGTGGCGCTGGGGCTGGTCGCCAATGTGGCGCGCACCTCCCTTAATTCATGGCGCGGCGTGCTGCTGCGCCTGTCCAGCGCGCATCTGACGGCGTCGGCGTCAGCCGGAGTCCTTCGCGTTGCCGCGCTGGCCGGCGCGGCGGCTTCCCGGGCCGCAGGTCTGGCAGCCCGCTTCCTTGCCGGAGGTCTGCGCAGCGTGCTTATGGCCACCGGCGTGGGCGCGGCGCTGGTGGGGCTGGGCTTTGCCGCCACATGGGTCATAGAGAACTGGGATCGTCTGCGCATCTTTTTTTCGGCCCTGTTCGACAATCTGTCCGCGCTGGCCCGGCCGGGCATCGACGCCGTGGTCGGCTGCTTTCTGGGGGCGGGGCAACGCGTGGTCGCCTTCTGGAGCGGCGTGCGGGACTGGTTCGGCGGCCTCTGGCAGGGCATGACGGAACTGGCCCGCGCGGCCTGGACGTACATAGCCGATCTCGGGCGCTGGGCATGGGAAGGCATCTCCGCCGTCTGGTCAGGTGCGGGCGCTTTCTTTTCGGGCATCGTTGACAGCATCACCGGCATTTTCAGCGCCTTTTTCGACTGGCTGCGTGAGAAGTTTTCCTTTCTTTTTTCGGCCATCGACAGCATCGGCAGCGCCGTCGGCTCGGTTACGGGAGCCGTATCCGACGCCTGGAGCAAGGCGTTTGGCGACGATGCGCCGAAGCCCGCCGCGCCCGATGCCGCGTCTGCGGCTGCATCCGGGGCGGCGAAATCCGCGGCTTCCGCGGCGGCCGGCAAGTCCGCCGCTCCCGAAGTGAAGGAGCCCCAGCTTGCCACAGGCGGGGGAAAAAAGGGCGTGGACGGCACGGCATACTTCAACAAGAGCTTTAACGATTTTATGTCGGCCGAAGAAGCCAGGAAAAAGGGCAAGAGCGGCGGCAGCGGCGGACGGAGCGGTTCCAAAAGCGGACGTGCCGCCTCCGGGAGCGGCCCGATCACCGTGGTGACGCTGGCGGGCGACAACAGCCGGACGCAGACCCTGTTCATCCCGGCATCGTCGCGCGGAGCGTCCGCAGCTCCCGTTGCGAGCGCGACGACATCGCCCGCGCGGCTGGCTTCCACCGCCGTGCTGCCGCAGACGCCGGCGCGTCTTGCCCGGCGTACCGGGAGCGCGCCGACCGGCGAGCGCGGCGGAAGCGTGCAGGTCGCCGTATCGCAGAAGTTCGACATCCTTTCCAGCGATCCGCGCGCCGTCCGCAAGCTCATGGACTCCCTGAAGCCAGATTTTGAAAACCTTGTCCGGCGCGCACTGGAAAAGCTGGAGTCAAACCGCAGGAGGACGGCCTATGCCCAATGAGCATGTGTGCCGGCAGGGCGAAGCCTGGGATCAGATCGCGCGCGAGCTCCTCTCCGGGGAACTGCAGATGGGCGACGTGCTGGCCCTGAACGTGGACGAACAGGACGCCCTGCTGCTCTCCGGAGAAACGCGCGTGGCCGTGCCGGAGCAGACGAACGTCGGGCGCGTGCGCACGCTGCCGCCGTGGGAGCGTCTCTGATGCGGCGCGCCTGGGCGGAAGTCAGCATCCGGGGCAAGGATGTCAGTATGGACCTGCGGCCGCACCTGCTCTCTCTGAGCTGGACGGACAAGGCCGACGACGAGCTGGACGACCTGCAGCTGACGCTGGAAGACCGGGAGGGCCTCTGGCAGGGGGACTGGCTGCCGCAGCACGGCGAGCA